>JBDOMX010000328.1:0-14401 GCA_039831615.1 Planctomycetaceae bacterium | reverse complement strand
ATGCTTCTTCAGCCCGGTGTCGCTGCTCCTGGCTCAGTGAACTATGAGTCACGAAAGTTGTGACCTGCAGGTTTCGTAATTCAGCCGCCAACTGTTCTGCGCGGGCGCGACTGTCGACAAACACCAATCGCTTTTCGCCACGGTGCAATCGGGAGATCACGACTGAAGCGTTTTGCAGCGATCCCACAAAGTCGAGCTGCACGTCGGCTTCGCTACTGCCGGATTCCAATGGTCGAAAGACCTGCCGTGGCCCCTGACACGATCCGGCCAGCCAGTCGACGAGCGTATCGGGGTTCCCCACAGTCGCGGACAGCCCGAGCCGCTGAAGTTCACGCCCGGCCATTCGCGAGACACGTTCCAGCACCGACAGCAGGTGCCAGCCGCGGTCATCCCCAGCGAACGCGTGAATCTCGTCCACGATCACAACCTGCAGGCCGCTGAACAGGCTGCGGGCATCGACATTTGGCGACACCAGCATCACTTCAAGAGACTCGGGGGTCGTCAGGAGGCAGTCGGGGGGCTCTCGCAGAATCCGCTTTCGCGCCGAGGATTTCACATCCCCATGCCACAGGGCTGACCGGCGACCCAGCAGCGTGCAATACCGTTCCAGGCGAAGATCGAGGTTATTCAGCAGTGCCTTGATGGGGCAGATGTAGAGAACACTCAGGCCGGACCAGCCTTCTGACAACATTCGCGATACTGTCGGAAAGAACGCAGCTTCCGTTTTTCCGCCGGCGGTTGGAGCGAGAATGATGAGGTGTTTGCCATCCAGAACTTCCGGGATGACGGCATCCTGAAACGGTCGCAGCTCGCGCCAGCCGAGGCTGTTAACGACGTGATGTTGAAGTGCAGGATGTAACCGGTCAAAACTGCTCACAAATCCAACTCGATTTCGTCGATGTCCGTGGCGCCCATGGCCTGCCGTTCGACGGGTTTGAGTTCCACATCCGTGATCGTCAGTGCGTAGTCCCTTTGTGGGTCGAAATCGGCGTGCAGGTCGACGCGATCAAGGATGTCTGCCACCAGCTTCTTAAGGAAGATGCGTGGCGCGACGCCGATCTTTCCTCCCAGCTTGCCTGTGACGGCACTGGCCAGTTTACGCACGTATTCGTCGCTGCAGTGCTGCATGATGCGATCACCCGCCTGACTGTGCTGCTGAAAGATGTCTCGCACCTTGCAACCCACCAGACACAGGCGATCGAGATCAAAGGCTGGCAACCGAATCTGCACGGCACGCGGATTGTCGAACCGGGCTTCCGTTTGAAAGTCCACATGCAGTCGTTGAGCCAGGGGCTCAAGTCGACTGATTCCCTGCGGACCCTCGAAAAATGCCGGGGTGCCGGTAATCAGCAGATAGAGCCCCGGGAAGCGTCCTGAATCGACCTCGTCGATCAGTTGCCGTAACGCGTTCAGACTCTTGTCACGAACGTCGCTGCGGACGCGTTGGATGGTTTCGACCTCATCAAGCACAACCACCATTCCCGCGTGGCCTGAATCTCGCAGGACGGTCAGTACGCCCTGCAGAAAGTTCAACGCTCCAAAATGGTCGATGTCGCCTTTCACACCAGCGAATCGTTTGGCACTGGCGGCAATATTGGGCTGGCCGGCCAGCCATGCCAGAATCCCATCGGCAACGGCCTGGTTTCCTTCCGCGTGTGCCCGGCGATAGCCACGCAGCGCAGCACTGAATGTGGGAGCCGTATTGCTGACTTTCGCGAGTCGCTGCTCCAACAGCTCATCTGTCCTCGCCAGTAGTCTCTGTTCATCGGCCGGATCGATCGTGCCTTCGGCGAGAACGTCTTCCTCCAGAGTGAAGAACCATCCATCGACGATGTTCCGCAGGGCGCCCTGCGACGTGTCGGATGTTGCCAGTCGTTCGGTCAGCCGGCGGTAAACCGTTTCCAGACGATGCAGGGGTGTTTCTGTTTCGGAGACCTGGACTTCTGATGTGGCGAATCCAAGTTTGCGGGCACGGTCGCCCAGCCAGCGAGCAAAGAAGGTTTTGCCGCATCCGTACTCCCCACGGACTGCTTTGAAGACGCTGCCTCCACTGCTGACTTTCTGCAGTTCCTCTTCCATTGCCGATTCGAAACGGCCAAGCCCGACTGCGAACGCATCCAGGCTGCTGCGCGGCACAGTGCCACGCCTGAGCGCGTCGACGATTTCCTGTCTGCGTTGTGGGCTAATCGAAGAGTTCATTGGATTTCTTTGACGTTTTTCGTCTCGCTGTTTTGCGTGTTGATTTCTTTGGTGGTTCCCAGGCCCTGACTTCGGCTGCGGTCACTCCCAGATTGCGAGCTTCTTCGGTAACAAAACCGTCGAAATAGTCGCCCATCGGGACGCCGAATTCCGGGTCGACTTCGTTGTGCCACTGCTTGAGCCATGGCAGCAGCTCGATCAGACAGGCCAGCAGCGGAACCAATCGCGGATCGTCGCGGCCGCCGAGGCGTTCCTGGACGTCGACGTAGTAGGAACTGATCGCTCGAGCGAGTTGCAGGTGGTCGTAGCCGGCCCACGCAATCATGAGCGTGCCATCCGGACCTTCGCAGTGTGGGAAGCTGATCCAGCGTTCCTTCGGTACGTCCAGCTTCCCGCGAAGGGACCAGTAGCGGGCGCCGCCGCTGGAGATAAAGTCGCTGCTCTTGTATTTCGGTGGAACGGGAATGTCGCCAACCTCACGCTGCTTCAGATCCGTTGCCTGATCTTCCGTCAGGAATTCCGGATCGTCTTTGGGCAGAGTGGTTCGTGCATCGATGACATCTTCCTGTCGTTGCAGTTCCCAGGTGTGCTCCCACTCCTGCCGTTTTCTGAGGCCGGGCGGCTTGTAGCGGAGAATGGGAAGCAACGGAACGTGTTCGGCCTGCACGAGTTCTTCGACCAACCGTTGCACGTCAAATGCCGCGTCGTCGCGGTAGACCTCTCCAACCTCAAGAAACTGCGGATCCTTGCGGGCAGCATCGGCCAACTGACCAACCGACGTCAGCCCAATGTCCAGCGTGGCCGTTGGCTGCCCTTCGTCATTCATCCGGCCATCGAAATCAAAGTAGCTTTCCAGCCGATCGAGCAGCCAGCTCTTGAGAGCCTTTTCGACCTGTTCTTCCCACGGCGTGGTGTTCCAGCGGCGTTTGTATTCGGGTTGTTCGATGAGGGCGATCTGCGGATTGGACTCGATGACGTCGATCCGCCGCTGGACGAGTTGTTTGTAATCGTCGGGCCAGTGGTCAGGCAGCTCGGTGATGGGCGTGCTGCCGTGCCGCTCGAACCACGTGGTCTGGACTTCGCCGCGAGCCATCTTGCGGGCCAGCACTATCTCGAAGGCACGCTCGCCGAGCTGAATGCCCAGTGATTCCCCGCTCGGGTAAGTCAGGTCGTCCTCAAGCAAGCCGTACAGACGGTAGCATTCCCAATCGAGGTCTTCTTGTAAGCCGACTGCCTTGCCAAATGCTGATTCGTACGCTTCATGTTCCGAAGCAAGTTCGCTTGCCAAGTCTTGATTATTCTCTCTTGCATGTCGGCCGAGTGTGTTGCTGGGAGCGGCTCGGACAGATTCTTCTACGGTGGAATTGATGTTCGTCGCGAGACGCACGGGTGCCGCACCCGGCAGTGGAAAACGTTCGATTTGTGTGCCGTTGAACTGGTAAGTATTGAATGCTGGGTCGCCAGTCGTACGCGCCCCGGAGTCGTCGGTTGAATCCCCCATGTTGTGAGCGACCTGCCGAAACCAGAAACCAGCAATCGAACAGTTCATTAAGCCTGCGATACCGAGAAGCTGTTTCTCCGATTTCGCGGCGTCGAACTTGACCATGGGGGCAGAATTCTTGAAGACGCTCCCGCCCCGGTCGATTGCAACGTGGTTGTGAGTCGCGACAAATGCGAAAGTCAAGGATAGCGGCGTACGGAACTTGTCTTTTGAAATGTGTCCGTACTCGAACCACTTCATGCCCCGATCGCGTTGAGTCTGCCGAAACCACGTTCGGTTCGCCAAGAGTGTCTTGAGCGGCCATAGGATACTGCACACTCTCGCGTTCTCCAGCGGCTCAAGACTCGTTTTGTCGTGAGGAAAGATGGCCACATTTGGTTCGTAAATGTGCCAGTTTCTAATGCAGTCACCAACGACAAATTGTCGGATGAAGTTGCAAGGTATCGCCATTCGCCGAGCAGAGGCACACGGCATTTCGTAGGCATCATCTTCTAGCGTCACAACGCCAATGCCGATATCCGCTTGTTCGCCTAATGTCGCCGGTTGTTCGGAGTCTAGATGTTCCTTGAGGGCGCTCGCTCCGCCGCCGACGAGTGACCATGGATGGATAGCCAAGACTCCGCGCTCGACGTCATGCGCACTGACGTATGGACTCGTTGAGTCGGGAAGATCAATCTGCTTGAGGATCGCCGTCCACACTTTTCCCTCAGATGGTACTGATGGTGAAGATGGTTCACCGAGAATTCCCATCACAGTTCTGATGTGATTCGCAGTCGGCGGGCGGTTGCGGCCTGCCAAAATGACGGTAGGTGTGCCATGCCCCGGAATGTAAGCGCCGCTAGTATCTACGACATGGGTTAAGTCAACCGAAGGTAAGAACTCTTGAATTACATCCTTCCCGAACTCGCGTTTCATGAAACTGTTCGATGTGATCTGACCGGTGTACCCGGGACACGGCGAATTTGGGGCTGAAACAGCAAGCCGAAAAATCCTTTCAATGAACGGCACAGAGAGTGAGTATTTGCCACGGCACGCTCGGTACAATCGTCGGTATGCCTGATTCGCTGCACGGTCCTTTACGGTGATATAGGGTGGATTTGCGACGACGGCGTGAAAGGTGCCTTCCTGCAGAATGCGTCTGAGATTCTCGGCGTCTTCGGTGCGGAAATAGTGCGACTCGTCCGTCCAGTCGCCCAGCGTCTGTTGCCGCTCGACGCCGTGATACAGCGAATCGCCGCAGGCCAGATTCATCGCAAAGGCGGGAGCATCCGCCAGACGCTTCACGCCACAGGCCGCCAGCGCCGCCAGCAGCAGACGAAACCGGGCGATCGCAATCGCAAATGGGTTGATATCCACGCCGTGAATCGAATCCAGCGTCCGCTGCACCAGCACGCGGATGTTTGTCCCCGGCTCTGCCTTCTGCCAGCGACGAAGAATCCGAGGAAAGCTGCCCAGCAGAAAGTGACCGCTGCCACAGGCCGGATCGATCATCTTGAAGAGATGGTCGGGATTGGTATCGGGAGTCAGCCCAAACTCGTCCAACGCCGGGTCAAGTGTCCGATCGAGAATGAACTCTTCCACGAAGTCTGGGGTCTGCAGCAGCGCGTACTTCTTGCGAGCCGCTTCGGACAGATCCTGATACAGATCTCCAAGGAAACGTGTATCCCATTCGGGATCGGTGAAGTCGTGAATGAGTGCTCCGCTGTTGGCGTCGATCTTCTGGAAGAACCCAAGTAATTCTCCCGCAGCATCGCCGGACAGCCAGGACGGCAGATCACGGAGGGGATTGTGCTCGCCGAAAACGTCTTGAGTGCCGGGCAACTTTGCCAAAGCATCAAAGGCATCCAGCAGATACTCGCGATCCGTTTCAGTCGGGTGCTCACGAAAATAGAGTTCGTGCTCGTCGCGTGCCCGTTTAAGTCGATCGCCTGTTCCGGCAAGTCTTGGCGGATCAATGAGCCGGTTGTCTTCCAGAAACCGAACAAATACACACGACAGCACCCAGGCGGCAGCCGTCTGCGTGATTGTATCGGCTCGCCAATCTTCGAAGTTGTGCGCGGTGCGTTCGGCCTGTTTCGCTCGGTCGTATTCGGCGCGCAACTGTATTCCGACTTCCGCGACGTCGGCGGAATCGCTGCGTTCCAGCAAGTCCGCTTCAAGTTGCTTGAGCAGGTCCTGCAAATCAGAAAGTAATTGCTGCCGATTGATCATGTCGGAGTTTCAATACCCGCTTTGGGCTGAGTTAACGAATCAGGTCAAATTGCTTGAGTAACAGGTTGCGGTCGAGTTCCACCGTGTCCGAGGATTCATCGCGGGTGAGGACGGCGTACCCGTCGACGTTGAGCACGCGTTGAGCCACGGCGAGCAGTCCACGCAGCCGCATCGGTGAGAATTGAATGGCTCGGGCCAGGGCGACCGACGTGATCTTGCCACCACGGCCGTCGATTGTGGTCAGCAATCGCTGAAACACGTCGTCCGTCGGCACGGCACGACCACCGAGTTGCTTTTGATCCTCGTAGACCGGAGACTCCAGCAGGGCTGTCACCCACTCGGCAATCTCAGGCTCCTTCGCGCCGGGCTCTTGTTCCTTCGATGCCGGCTCGATGGCGGCCGCCTCTTCAGCCTCCATGTCGAACAGAAGATCGGTTTTCTTTTTCGGCTGCGGTTTGATTTTGGGTGTGGGCGTGTCCTGCTCCTCGATTGTGATCGCCGAATCTTCCCACCATGCCGGCAAGTCCACAGCGGCTTCCACCCATCCATCCGGCTGAGTGTCATTGGCGCTCAGCACGGCAATCGGAACGATCATTTCCTGCGGAGTCACTCCGCCGTGGTAACCGTTTTTCTTGATGCCGTAGCGGAGCTTCTCAGTCCATGGGGCGATGAGCTTCTTCGATTCAGGTATCACGACTCGTGGACCATTGATGCGCAACTCGCCGTCGTTCGGCTCTCCCTCGTCCAATCTCCAGCGTTCCCCGCCTTCGTGTTTCTTACCACTCGCGTTGCAGTCAAGAATGTGACCGTGGTCGCTGAGTAGGATGACTGTGCGGCGAGCGATCTTGGCTTCGTGCAAAAGCACGGGAAGCACTTTGATCTCGTCTCGTGACCAGCGCGTGTCGATCTGTTCGCCCTTCAACAGGTGATCGTCGACGGCATTCACGACGACAGCGACAACTTTGCGATGCGCCGAACTGATCTCTTTGCGAATATCAGCAGCCAGGCTGGCGTCTTCAGATTCCTGCAGAGACGCCTTATGAAAGATGACCGGCGGGTATCCGGACCGACATTGTTCCAGAAGAGCGGGATGCTCCGGAAACTGTGCCTTTTCCGTTTGCTGGCTTCCCTGTTGCAGCTTACCGGTCAGCAGGCTCGTCCGAGACACTTCCGTCACGCTGGGCACCGTCGCCATGCCGGGACGCAGGCCGACGCCGTCTTCCGCGAGCAGGACCCAATCGTGTCCAAGGACATCTTCCATCAGCTCACGAAACACGGCGACGCTCATGCCGTCGATCACGATCACCAGCACGGGTGTCTGCGACGCGAGCGGAGCGACGACTCGATCAAGAATCTGCTCAACGGGTGCAATGGTGTCGTCCGTCGTCTTGGCAGCGGTCCAGTCTCTCAGAAGACCCGCAAATGTCTGAGAGCGTTGTTCCGAAGCACTGGTGGCGCGATCAAACAGTTGAGCATACGCTTCCGACAACTCGCGGACCGGGTCCCCTGTTCGCAACGTCAGCCTTGCCCAATCGACGAAGCCACCTTCCCGCAGGTGATTTGTAGCAGCTTCGGCCAGTGATTGTGGTGTATCAGCGTCGTCCTTGTCTGCGAGCCAGCGAACAAGCCGCATCGCCATCTCGACTCGTTCCATCCGGCGGCGTTCCTTGCCGTGGCGATCATGCTGAAGGACCGCATCTCGGGCTTCGGCCAGTGGTTCCGTCGAGATGTTCTTTTTCGAGGACAGCACCTGCGACAGCCGTTTGCCGAGATCTGCGAGCCGAAGATCAAACCCGATAGGTGAGGTGTCACTGAGCCACGCATGGGAGTCGGCTCCGACTTCACGGAGAATCTCGTCGGCACGCGTCAACAGCTGCTGCTTAAGACGCGAATCACTCAGGCCCAGACGAACAACGTCGGTCGCGGCAGCATTCCATGCCGCCACGATGGGAGGTTTGGGTGACTGGCCACCCAGATATCGCTCTTCCATTTTCCCCGCGGCTTTTTCCAACTTGCCGGCTGCGTTGGGATGGAAGACCACACCCACTGCCAGTCCGATTGGCAAAGCATCGGGCCG
Source organism: Planctomycetaceae bacterium (assembly GCA_039831615.1). GTDB lineage: Bacteria > Planctomycetota > Planctomycetia > Planctomycetales > Planctomycetaceae > S139-18. Next base: position 6,413 of record JBDOMX010000328.1, on the reverse strand, counting down.
TTCGCGATGAGCCACGCAATTCAGGACTGTGGTTGCCGTTGGGCCAGCCAGCCCGGCCAGCCACTCGATTGCGGCATCGCGAAACGGAGCTGGCACGCTGCGAAATTGCGCTACGTTGTCAGCGTCCGTGGACCACTTCAGAAGGCTAAGCAAGTCCGGTGTGTCGCCATGCAGCCCAATGAGTCGGCCAAGCAGAATGGGCCACACCGTTTCCGCGTCAAGGAATCCGCTGGCCACCGGAGAAAACGCTGCCGGCGGAAGGTCCATTAACGTTTCCGCAATCCATGGGTATTTGGTGATTCGTGGATCAATCGTACGTGCCTGGAACAGCGACTTCACAATCTGCCAACTATCCAGCGGCACGACTTTGCGTGGTTTCAGACGAACCAGAATGTCGTCGCCGATTTGCCGGTCATCCACATCCGTGATCAGTACACGCGTCGCGCTGTCATCGCCTTCCCGCAGTGCGATCCGCATCGCCAATGGCGAATCGCATTGGTGGATGGAATACGTTTCCTCACCATCCTGTCGGACAGCTTCTCCCGTCCAGCGGCCCTTGGCGCGGATGGCGACTGTCCGAGCGTGTGGGATCTTCTTACGAATCGCCGCAACCTGCGCTTTGATTTGACTGAATGTGGGCGCTGCCTGACTCACTGGCCACCTCCACCTTCTTCAATCACCCAACTCATATTCAGGCGTATCTGCCGGCCATCGCTGAGTTTGCCATCCAGGCTGGCGACAAGTTCCTTTGTCGCCGTCAGATCAAGGTTTTCGCGCGATCCCTGATCGACAATGCGTTTTGTTGTGTCGGGAACAGGCGTGGGGCCCGGGCCGGGTGGTTTGGCGGTGTCGGTGATCAAACGCAGCGCTTCTGACTGAGCTGCTTTCAATGCCGGTCCCAGGGCAATCACGTGTTCGTCGCTGACCAATGCTTCCCTGACCGAAGCGCGAATGGATTCCGCACGCGCTTTGAACTCGTCGTTCAGGTTGGCAATGGCTTCAAAGATCTCCCAGTTCGTTCCCTCGATTGTTCCGCTGAGTTGAGCCGCCTTGCCAAGACATTCGCCCATCGCGGACTCGGTTGTTGCCACATCCGCTGTGGCAACGGCCGCGATGACATCGTCTGCATCCAGACCGTGTAGTCGTTCCACAAGAGAATATGTCGCTGACGCCGTCGTCATCCGATCGGTTGATGCGGTGTCGATACCGAGAGTGGAGAGGCGGTCCTTCAGTCGCTGGCAATACCCCTGACATCCAGCGCGATGATCTGCCGCCTTCTGCTTCACGCCCGCAGCCAGACTCGTCACATTGCTGGCCTTCAGCAGGGGCGATGGCGCCTCGCCGAAGATACTGCCGGCACGCAGGACCGCGATGTCCCATTGCGCCTGTTCCGGAAGCCGCTGTTCACGTAACTCGCAATCGTTGGGGAGACTGGTAAGCGATCCCTCGACCGGAGCTCCGTGCCGCATGAACGTGCGGTTGGTTTGCTCCGCAAACGCCACGATCACCAGATTCTGTACATCCTTCGGTAGCCCCATGGCGCGTGGCTGATCGATCCACTCGCGGAGTTTTTCAACCGTCATGTTGGCGCCGGTTTCCGCAGCCTTGCGGTTGAAGTGGTTCCTCCAGTGATGTCCCAGCACGAAGTGCGTGGCGTCGTGGCCCATTTCTCCAAGCAACAATGGGTTCGCAATGTGTCGCAGCAATGGACGCAGCGGCTTGTCCACAAGAACGCGACCGTCGGCCGCCTGGGTCGCCTCGCTGACGACCGTGTACACCTTCTTAAGGTTGCTGGACTTGATCTCGGCCTCGAAGTCCGGAGCGCCGGGATACTCACTTTCCAACGCCTGACTCAACAAGTGCTGCAACGCTCCGCCGAGGTTTGCGGCCACCGGCGGCTGCGGCTCGAATCCGGTCCACAACGAAACGAATTGCTCGTTCTGCTCGAGTTCGTGTGTGGTGTCCAGCGAGCCGGGAGTGATGGACTCCAGTCCGTAAGCGGCGTCGAGATGATTCTGAACGCGCTGTCGCAGGACGCTGCGTTGATTCTCCAGAAGAGATTTCGCCCCTTGTCGATCCTGCGGCGACAGATGATTGGCATACTGGGAAAACCGCTCGCCGGTCAGAATGTGTTCCAGAATGACCAGCAGGCCCAGATCCTTGCGGGCGTCCTGGCTGAAGAACTGTGGAATCCAGCACAGCGTTTTGGCGCCGTTGGCGTGTGAGTCCCGGAATGACTGCAGCTTGCTGAGATCATCACGGGGACCATGACCCGGTTCGTCAAACGGGAAGTCGATCACCAGTTTCCATGGATCGTCATCTCCGTTTTCAAACGAAGGCTCGTTCAGTTCCCGAATGTTCTTGAACAGGATGGCGCACGATCGCTTGGTGTTCTTCCACAGGAAGTCGTGGAAGTGTTCAAATTCGCCTTCTCCTTCAATTCCCAACTGTTCGAACAGCATCTGGCGAACGCGTCGGATGCGGTTGCCCTGATTGTCCTCTCGTTCTGCCTGCTTGATGATGCTTTCGGTGTCGACGCCGGAAAGCTGCACCGAAATTGTCGGATTCGTTTCTTCGCCAATCCGGATCTCACCGACGCTGGCGGCCCAGTTGCGGCAGCGACGCAGCACTTCCTGACCTTCGCGTCCCGGAATCGGCGTCTTGATGGTCCCATGGTTGAGTGCCGCCAGCCGCTCGGCATTCAGTCCCCGCAGTGATTCGACTTCAGGCACGAGCGACGACAACAGCAAGGTCTTCACCAATCGGTCGTCGTTGCGAAATGCCGAGTGTTTTGGGTCGTCCACCGGCAGCTGTTCGAGCTCTTCCCGCCGACCGTGCTGTTTCTCCAGCATCGGCAGCAACTTCTGGTGATAAAGTCGCTTCGCATTGTCAAAGTGGATGGCCATTTCCGGACTAAATGCTTCATCGCCGTGCGCGATGACATCGAACAGATCGCCAACGGGAATGATGTCTCCGACTGCCAGGTAGTCGCGATTGTCAGACAGTAGTTTGGCCATCACCTTCAGGGCCGTGCGCTCACGTTGCAGTACGCTCGACACGGCGATCAGTGTCTGGACCAATGCAGGACTGAAGGGATAGACCTTGCGAAACATCTCGCGGTCACCTTCGCTGGTCAGCAGAGTCGACATGACCGCTTCGCGGATTTTGACCGTCCCTTCGAACGAAGCGTCGAGTTCCGATCTGGCAGCATCGCTCTTGCACTTCAGAACGCGTTTCTCGGCAATCGCCGGGAGGTTGCGGTCTTCCAGCGTGATCTTGTGAAAGCGACCTTCCCAATGCTTTAGAGCGTCACTGAAATTCAGTCGATTGGCCCCCGGAACGGAATCGCCAATCAGTTCGCTCAAATCACGCTGGCGAGCAATAAAGCTAATGATCGGGACAGGACGATCGGGTGTCTGTGCTTCGACAAGTTTGGCCAGCTTCTGGCCTTCCTGATGTACGAAATTCAGATCCGCTGCGCGTCCGGCGAGCCACAGAATCAATTCGTCAAGGAACAGGATCAGGCCGTCATAGCCCAGTGACTGGGCGTGCTTGCTGATGACGGACAGCCCTTTGTCGAGCGACAGAAACGCCTCGCCCTGACCGCTTGCCTGGGTGTCGTACGAACCAAAGAACTTGTCGATCAAGGCACTGATCAATAGAGATCGTTCTTCCGAACCGGGATCCGCTTCGACAGCGTTTTCGAATCTGTCAGAGTCCCAGCCCTCAGCAAATTCGCCCCAGCCATCGTCGACCGCCGCCGCTTCACTCAATGCTGAGAAGAATGATTCGTCGCCCATTCGCTGGCGCAGGGCTTCGGCATCTCGGAACAGGCCTTCGGCCAGGTAGACAGCGGGAATAGGGGCCTTGTCATGTGTTCTGCGAATGTAGTCGACGTAGCCGCCGAGGATTCCCGATTCGACGTTCTGGGCACCGATCATGTGGTAGGGAACCAGCAGGAACTTCTTGCCGGTCACCCAATCGTTGTGCTTCTGGATTGTCGGAGCGAGTTCCGGAATTCCTTTGGCCGTTGGATTGCCATGCAGAATCAGATGCAGGATCGCCATGAAATGGCTTTTACCGCTACCGAAACTGCCGTGGAGATAGGTGGCTTTGCTGGTCGCACTCTGGATTGCTCCTCGAATGAAGCTGAGCGCATCATCAAAACACCGCACCAGTTGCGGTGTGGGCACATAGGTATCGACAGTGGCCTGCGGATCCGTCACGCCTTCCGTGAGACGCAGGACGTACTGGCCCTCGTCGATGTGCTCCGGAATGTCGATGAGTTCTTTGAGGAGAGTCATGGCGTTTCGCCCCGAATTGTTCACGTGGTTGATCGTCTTCGCCGCCGCCCGCCAGTGCGTTGTGGGGGCTGCCAGGCTTTGATTTCTTTGATGGTCCATCCGCTGGTGGTGACTTCCTCACCGTCGGCGTTCGTTGTTGTCCTGGGGAGATTGCGAGCCTCTTCGTTGATGAAGCCCTCGTAGTAATCGCCCATGCGCAGGCCGTCGAATTCCGCGTTCGGCTCGTTGTGCCACTGCTTGAGCCATGGCAGCAATTCGATCAGACAAGCCAGCAGCGGAACCAATCGCGGATCGTCCGCACCACCGATTTCTTCTTTGACGCGGACGAAATGAGCGGCAATGGCGCTGGCCTGCTGCAGATGGTCGTAACCAGCCCAGCAGATCATCAACGTGCCGTCTTCCCCTTCGCAGTGAGGAAAGCTGACCCAGCGTTCCTTCGGCACGTCCAGCTTGCCGCGGAGTGCCCAATAGCGGGCACCACCGCTGGAGATAAAGTCGCTGCTCTTGTACTTCGGCGGGACGGGGATTTCGCCCATGTCTTCACCAGCATCTTCTCGGCGCTGCAGGTCCCAGGTGTCTTCCCACTGCTCACGCTTCCGAAGCCCGGTGGCCTTGTACCGCAGGATCGGCAGTTGCGGCACGCTTTCAGCGGCAACAAGTTCTTCAACAAGGCCGAGAACGTCGAATGCCGGATCGTCCCGATAGACAGAGCCGACATCAGTGAATTGTTCATCCCCCGATGAAACATCTGCCAGTCGACCAACGGAGGTCAGAGCGATGTCAAGTTGTGCCGTTGCCTCGCTGGCATCGTTCATCCGCCCGTCGAAGTCGAAATAGCGCTCCAGTCGGTCCAGCAACCATGATCTCAATGCTCGCTCAACTTGTGTGTCCCACGGTTCGGTGTTCCAACGCCGTTTGTATTCGGGCTGTTCGATCAGGGCGATCTGAGGATTGGACTCGATCACTTCGATCCGTCGCTGTACGAGCTGCTTGTAGTCATCAGGCCAGTGATCGGGCAGTTCCGTGATTGGCGTGCTGCCGTGTCGATCGAACCATGTGGTCTGGATTTCACCGCGCGCCATCTTGCGGGCGAGGACGATCTCGAACGCGCGTTCGCCGAGGGTGACCGGGAACGCGGTGGAGCACGGAGACATGGAGTCCGCGGGGCGTTGTTCGGCGGGTTCGCGTGGTGAAACCAGCTCTTCGTCGATCAGGCCGTAAAGACGGTAGCACTGCCAGTCGAGGTCTTCCTGCAGACGGATCATCTCACCGATCACGGCACACTGGAGCTCTGCGGCTTGTTTTACCTTGCTCCCGAGATCGATAGCGTTGTCTGCATCGCTCCACATCCTCAGCGCATTCGAGAGCGACTCCTGATGAAGAACCTCGATGTAGTGGTCAACCTTCCTCGGAAGAAGACTTGGCGGCATCTCAACGATCGGCAGCGTTTTCAGCTTTGTCGAATCGAATTCGTAATGACTTTCCCAATTATCGTCGCCCAGTGGTGACCTGCCCGCTGCGACTCGCGTGCCACCACCTGCCCCGTGACTATGGAGGACCTGCTTCATCCAAAATCCGGCCAACGAACTGTTTAACAGCCCCAACAGGGAAAGGTGCTCATCGACCGTCGCCGTTGCTGGCAACTTTATGATCGGGGCAGACTGCTTAAAGACCTTACCGCCTCGATCAAGGACAAAGTGATTGTGCGTTGCGAGGAAAGAAAACACGATTGACAACGGCATCCGATTCCGATCGACGGGAATCTGATGGTACTCCCAGTAGGGGCGACCACATTCGCGATATGAACGTCGGCTGAAATCCGGTCGTCCCCACGCGACGGTTCGATAATTCCAAAGGAACGGTCTAATAGCGTCCTCTTCCACCAAGTCGATGTTTTCCGTGTATGGAAATAGCAATTCAGTGTGGTAGTCGAGTGACCAGTCACGAACGTACTCGCCTTCGATTAGCGGCCTTCGCAGACTCGTCGGAAGCAGTCGAACACGTTGACCGTTAGTTCCAGTTTCGCACTTTTCGGGAATGATATTGGCATATAAAAGGCGGCCCGTGACAATTGGAATTTGAATCTCTTAACTTTCAATTCCACTGGCA
>JBDOMX010000008.1:0-3212 GCA_039831615.1 Planctomycetaceae bacterium | reverse complement strand
AGGCTTTGTTGTTCAGATTCCAGAGGCGCTCATGTCTGACAGCCAGGGTCGCATGTCACCTGTAAGTTACCCACTGTTTCGTCGCTAGAGCCAAAAAGTAGAGAGAACCACGTCATTCGCAGCGAAATTCATAACGCACCGTGGGGCGACAGTGCTGAGACCCTCTCCGGGTGACGGTCGTCGGAGCCAGGATTCGTCCAGCGTTCAGATCACCGGGAGCAGAGGGGCGGACTGTACCGCTTGATATTCGGCCGCTTCGTCGATGTACTCATAGAAGACATTTCGCTGTCGCGGAACGTATCCCACATTCGTAATGCAGCGGCGGATGGCGTCCAGTGACAGGTGATGAACTGTTCCTGCCTGAGAGACCACGTTCTCTTCGATCATCAGACTGCCCATGTCGTTCGCTCCGAACATAAGAGCCAGCTGACCGACCTTTTCTCCCTGCGTCACCCACGATGATTGTATGTTGGGCACATTATCCAGGTAGAGCCGACTCACCGCCTGCGTCTTCAGGTATTCGAATGCACCTGCAGGCGGGATGTGATCCATGTCAGTGTGGTCAGGTTGAAACGTCCAGCAGATAAACGCAGTGAATCCGCCGGTTTCGTCCTGCAGTTGTCGGACCCGCTCGAGGTGTTCGATGCGTTCCGCCAGCGTCTCCACGTGTCCAAACATCATGGTGGCCGTGGAACGTCCGCCCAGCTGGTGCCACACCCGCATCACATTCAGCCAGTCATCGGTCAGGACTTTGCCTCGAGTGATTTCTTTGCGTACTCTGTCCACCAGAATTTCGCCTCCTCCACCGGGCAGACTTCCGAGTCCGGCATCTCGCAGGCGTTCCAGCACCGTTTTGAGGGGGAGTCTGGCGATTTTCGTGAAGTGATGAATTTCCGGCGGACTAAACCCGTGCACATTGACCTGCGGAAATTCCTGTTTAATGGTCCGCAACATCTGTTCGTACCATTCCAGCGGCAGTTTTGGATGCAGACCTCCCTGCAGCAGAATCTGGTCGCCGCCGAGTTCCACGGTTTCTGAAATCTTCTTCAGCAGCGTTTCCACAGGCAGCACGTACACTTCAGGATGATCTGGCGGGCGATAAAAGGCGCAGAAATCACAAACCGCAGTACACGCATTCGTGTAGTTGATGTTGCGGTCAATGTTGTAGGTGCGAAACTCTTCCGGATGCAGGCGACGCGTCACAGCGTCAGCCGCCGCACCGATCGCCGGCAGGTCATGGGACTGCAGCAGTCTCACTCCTTCGTCGGGAGTCAGGCGTTCGCCAGCGGTGGCTTTGTCGAGGATCGATTTCATGAAATCACTCCGGAGCGAAACTCGCTCTGATGTTAGCACAGTGGATTCATTTGCGGAGCCTGCCGCAGCCGGACGCATTCGGCGAAGTGCAACCCGGAACGAACCTGGGCATGTCGGTCCATGGTTTCCGTGCCGAACCGGCTTAATCAGAACTAAGGATTGCTCGAGTAATAACTGTCGCGAATTTAATGAAGCCATCACGCTCCGCCGTGATGATCAGCAGCCAAAACAGGACAGTTGTTGCTCGACGGTCCTAAGCCAGGGCAACGTCGGAAAGTACGGGACAGGGCTCCCGCTGCAGAAGGTTTTGTTGCTGAGCCAGCTGTCGAAAAAGCTCAAGTCCGCTGCGTTCCGCGGATGACAGATGGTAGTTGAGATTTTCTGTTAAATACGTCATCGCCGATTCCTGCGACAGGTTGAGCAGCGGAGCCTGGTCAGCAGCGATTCTGCGAACGGCGGCGACGCCCCGGTCGCGTGATTCATTAAGGGCCCGTTCAATCCCGCTGATATCTGCATCGTCACGAGCAACCCACATGGCGAACACAAAGGGCAAACCAGTCCAGTCGTACCAGAGTTGACCCAAATCCATCACTTCGACAAATTGTTCGGCGGGTTCATGCATGGCGCGATCTCCGATGAGTAACACCGCATCCGCCGTGCTGGCCAGCGTCGATGACTCCATCTGGAGTGGCTCGGTCTCCGGATAGACGCCGTAACGTTCTGCCAGCACGACCCGCGACAGAGCCGCACTGGTCCTTGACCCTTCATCAAGTGCCACGCGACGGATTTCGCCCGGGTGAACTCGACAATATAACTTGACGCTCATGACCGGGCCGCGAGCCGCCACACACGCGTTTGAAATGATCCGGTATCCGCTTCCTCGAAAGTATTCCACCGATGGAATCAGGGCCACGTCCAGTTCGCCGCATGCCAGAGAGTCGGCAAGTCGACTGGGGTAGTCGAGCACGATCCGGGAGTCCGGGAGGAGATTTCCCAGATCTTCGATCAGTGGTTTTGAATTGAGATAGCTGACCGCTCCCAGTCGGATGGCAGCAGGGTGCGAGTTGATCATGGACGGCGTTCCGAAACCCGGACAACGCGGGCAATTCAGATGTTTTAGCCAATGGCCGGACGGGTGGCGTGGGGACGATCGATTGCGGCTGTGCACGAGGTGCGTCCTGTCGAACCCGGGACACAAGCCACCCGATGTCGAACGGGTGCCTGGGCGTTTATCCCCCTCTACCAGTCACGCTACTCAGTATAGAGGTCGATCGAGTCGTCTCAACCTCTGCTGTTGACTCAACTTAGATTCTCACACCTTCTTGCTGTGGCCGAAGAATAATCCTTGCTATTATCCGCCACCCGTCCCGCCGAATAACCGGTTTTCAGGCTGCAGCTGCGAATAAATGTCGGATCATCCATTGAATATTGCCCTGATCGGGTTCGGTACCGTCGGCACGGGATTTGCCCGCATCCTCATGGATCAGGCTGATCAGCTCCGCTTGAGCGCCGGCCGGGAACTGCGATTGAGCCGCATTGTTGTGCGGAATCTCAGCAAGACCCGCGAATTCCTTCCCGCTGACGTTCCTGTGAGCGATCGTATCGAGGACGTGCTTGTTGATCCGGCCATTGACCTGGCGGTTCAGCTCATTGGCGGTACCGACCCCGCACTGGACTATGCGACCCGTTTGCTGGGGGCGGGAAAAGATCTGGTCACGGCCAACAAGGCGCTCATTTGTGCCCACGGTCCCGAATTGTTTGAAACGGCGGCTGCGTGTGGTCGTACGATCTGCTTTGAGGCGGCCGTCGCCGGTGGAATTCCCGTTGTCAATGCCATCACCACCGCATTGACTGGTAATCGCATCGAGGCGATCGAAGGAATTCTTAATGGCACCAGC
>JBDOMX010000629.1:0-3213 GCA_039831615.1 Planctomycetaceae bacterium | reverse complement strand
AAATGACGCTTACAAATACACCCTGTTTCTGACACAGAATCCGTGCCCCGGAAACTCATCCGGTTTGTGACACATTCCGGCGCAGCGGGTCTCACCATCCACAGAACACTGGATGGGGCAACCATGTTGACCGCCGTCACCAGGAAGCACGAGCAGATCATCAAGAGACTGCAAAGTGATTCTCTTGATCGCAGTCAGGATGACGCGGTACTCGTCGAAGCGGCTGACGAAGGCTGGACCGCTGTGTTGTCCGCAAGCCTGCCGTTAACAAGGGACCATGAGCAGTCGCGTCACCCTTGTCACTACATCGAGTTGCCGGCAATCCACGCTGTTGTCCACGCGTTCTGAAAATTAAAGCCGCCCGTAATCCCGTCGACGTCCAGCACTTCGCCCGCGAAATAGAGGCCCGAGCAAACTCGACTTTCCATCGTTCGGAAATCGACTTCTTTCAGGACCACGCCACCACAAGTCACGAACTCTTCTTTGAAGACGCCCTTCCCTGCCACTTGGAATTCGCCAGCAGATAATTCTGCCACGAGCCCCTGCGTTGCCTTTTTTGAAAGTTCAGTCCATCGAATTGGTTGCTGGCCGACGGCGTGATCGACCAACGATTTCCATAACCGTTTTGGGAACTGCCAAGGGCACGAAGCATCGACTGTCTTCCTGGCATTACTTGTTTTGAATGAATTAAGTTGCTCGCGAGTTTGGTCGGCACTGGATCCCGACAGCCAGTTGATTCGCAGTTTGGCGTTGTAATTCGAATCGTGCAGTTCCCGTGCAGCCCACGCGGACAGTTTCAAAACCGCCGGACCACTCAGTCCCCAATGCGTCACGAGTATCGGTCCAGATTGGCGGAACGTCTTCGAGTCGGTGACTAACTGACAATCGACGTGTTCAACCGCAACCCCTGGCAAGTCTTCGATCCGTGGATCGTCAACTTTGAAAGTGAACAACGATGGCACCGGAGGAACGATTTGATGCCCGAGGCCACTCGTCAATTCGAAACCGGCTCGGCTGCCGCCGGTCGCCAGGAGAAGTCGGTCCGCTTGAATTGATTCGCCAGATTGCAGAGTTACGAAGAATCTCGAGTCTCTTTTACGAATCGTCGACACGTTGGCTCGAATTTGAATCAACGCTCCAGCATCCTCCGCCGAGTCTCGCAAACAATCGACAATGGTCGCTGAATCATTGGTCGTGGGGAACATTCGGCCGTCGGACTCTGTTCTGGTCCGAACTCCTCGCGACTCAAACCAGCTCACGGTGTCGGACGGCTGAAACCTGGCGAAGGGACCACGCAGAGCCTTCCCGCCCCGTGGGTAGCTATTGACCAACTCGCGGGGTTCAAAGCAACTGTGAGTCAAATTGCAGCGACCACCTCCCGAGACTCGTACCTTCGCCAATACGGCCGAGGCAGCTTCGAGGATCGTCACATCGTGACCGTTTTCGGCAGCCGCAATCGCCCCGAAGAATCCAGCTGCGCCGCCGCCGATCACGATAATTTTCAAATTGAGTCGCCTCGACTGAACGGGGTGAAGTGTCAAAATACTCGACCGACGCCGTGTGGTCAAAAAACTCAGCCGAATGCCAGGCCTCTACGGATTTACGACGTGCGGCAACTCAGAGTCTCGCATTTCAACCGGTTGATTTCACCCATGCGGCTACGGAAGCTGGCCGATTTCCGCCCTCCGTGCTGCCTGCCACGACTCGCACCCCGCACAGAGATGGCCATCGTCTTCGAGCACAGGTGCAATCGACAGGCGACGTCGGATTCGCGACCATCCCCGACGGTTATCAGACGGGGACCGTCGTAACGACACCGCCTCGGGGCCAATCCACGAAGTCCTCTGCTCCGCCGCGGATCCCTCAGTCGCAGTTAGCCCAAGGGATCTTGAGCCGCGACCGTGTCGCCCGGCGGATGGTGTGGGGTTCGCAGGGCAGAACCATCACCGCGGTCATGCAAGATCCCGAGTCGGTCGCTCCACATCAACGCAAAGCCAACGAGTTGCGGCAGTGGAACATCGCAGCTGGAACATTGACCTGGTCGGACGACGTTGCTGGAGCTTCTACGATAGCAGTTGGCGGCGTCAATCGTGGCGAAAGATTCCGGGACCCAGTACCATACCGTGTGAGATCCGTACTCTTGGGGGCGAGCGAATCAACGCGCGGTACCGGCCATGTCCAAATTCACGACCGTCAGCCAGAAGCACGAAGCACTCTCTTTGCGCGAACGGTGTTACGAGATCATCTTCGAAGCTGACACGCCCGCCGGCAAGCTGTTCGACGTGCTGCTGCTGATCGCTATTCTGCTCAGCGTGCTGGTTGTGATGTGTGAGAGCGTCGAAGAGATTCGTGAAACGCACCTCAATCTGCTGGAAAGGGCGGAGTGGTTCTTCACGCTGCTGTTCACACTTGAGTACGGGGTGCGGATCGTTTGTGCCCGCCGCCCACTGCGCTACATTTTCAGTTTCTACGGCATTGTCGACCTGTTGGCGATTTTGCCGACGTATCTCATCGCCGTGTCCATTTTCGACGGAGGACAAGGTACCCAGCGTCTGGCAGTCATTCGAGCCATTCGCCTGTTGCGCGCGTTTCGGATTTTCAAGCTGGCCCACATGCTGTCGGAATCCATGGCCTTGCGACAGGCGATTTGGGCGGCCCGTGCCAAAATCGCCGTCTTTTTGTCATTCGTGCTGATTTCCGTCGTCATCGTGGGGTCGACCATGCATTTGATCGAAGGTGGACGTGTTGACTCCGAAGGCCAACCGATCGCCGGATTCGACTCGATCCCGGAAGGCATGTACTGGGCCATCGTCACAATGACGACCGTCGGTTATGGAGATGTCTCACCGACGACGCCACCCGGAAAGGCTTTGGCGGCGTGCATGATGATTCTGGGTTACTGCATGATCATCGTGCCGACGGGTATCGTATCGTCCGAGTTGGCTCATGCCGGAGGCAAAGGTCTGACCACGCAAGTCTGCCCCGAATGCATGGCGGAAGGTCATGTAGCCGACGCGGTCTACTGTAAATATTGTGCGGCCAGGTTGTAGCAATCTCAGGGTTGAAAAAGCCGGCCGGGCTCATCCGCGTGCAAGCTTGACGAGTATCGAAGTCTGGAGCTTTGGGCACTCGATTAGTGCCCATTTGTTCTCGCCGTGAGCTGTTTACTCACATCCTATTTCCGAGTCCGAAAAAACCACCCTCATTTGAGAC
>JBDOMX010001017.1:0-14427 GCA_039831615.1 Planctomycetaceae bacterium | reverse complement strand
CGAGGTCATGCTGACGGTAATCGAAACGTGCCGGCAGCAAAAACGGTCCGTACTACAGTTCGTTCGCCAGGCAATTCAACATCGTAAAACCGAATCGCTCCTCCTCGGGCCGTGAACGCTTACGGCTTGTTGCCCAGATCGATACGACGACGAATGCGGCTGTCAGCGGACTGTCTTCGTCAGCCGACAGTGTGCCGGCAAAGCCGATTTCCGCCCCTCCGACGGCCACGGCACTCTCTGCAACGGTCGATTTGTACTACGAAGTCGACAACGCAAAGTCGAGATTCCGTCCGGGCGAACGGGTCACTGCTCACGTACCGCTGAAGGGCGAAACCGAATCGCTGGTGGTTCCTCGTGCCGCTGTGCTGCGAGACATCTACGGGACAGGCTGGGTGTATGTGAAGTCCGGCGAAAACGAATTCCGCCGGGAACGCATTGCTGTGACATTTACCACGGAACAGCTGGCGGTACTAAGCCTTGGCCCCAAGGTGGGCGCCGCTGTGGTTGTTGACGGTGCGGCAGAGTTGTTTGGCACGGAATTCGGAGCTGGCAAATGAACTGGCTGGTTCAGGCGGCTCTTCGCTTTCGCGTCATCGTCGTGGCTGCCGCTGTCGCGTTGATTGTCGTTGGCGTTCGAACCGCCAACGATGTGCCGCTCGACGTCTTTCCGGAATTCGCACCGCCTCGCGTCGAAATCCAAACCGAAGCTCCGGGACTATCGACAGAAGAAGTCGACAGTCTCGTGACCGTACCCATCGAGAACTCGCTCAACGGCATCCCCTTTGTCGATCACGTGCGATCGAAGTCGGTGCTGGGGCTATCGTCGGTGCAATTGTACTTTGAACACGGCAGCGACCTGATCACCGCGAGAAACCTCGTTCAGGAACGGTTGACTCAGGCGGCTTCGCGACTCCCGACCGTCGTCAATCAGCCGGTGATTCTGCCGCCACTGTCGTCGCTAAGCCGTGCCATGAAAATCGGCTTGTGGTCGGAACAGTATTCGCAGATGGACATGACTGTCCTGTGCAAGTGGACCATTCGTCCACGGCTGATGTCTATTCCTGGTGTTGCCAACGTCGCCATTTGGGGAGACTACGATAAGCAGTTTCAGGTACTGGTGAATCCCGATCGGCTGAAAGCAAACAACGTCGATCTGAATACCGTGATGATGTCGGTCACGCGGTCCGTTCAGCCGACTTCCGGCGGATTCATCGACACACCCAATCAACGACTGGCATTACGCCACGCTCAGTCTGTGGATACGCCCGAGAAACTTGCGCAGACGATCGTGGCCTTTCGAAATAATGCCCCAATCAGCCTTGGTGATGTCGCGGAGGTGAAGATTGGAAGTCCCCCGCCGATCGGCGACGCGATTATTAACGACGTCCCCGGCATTCTGCTGATCGTCGAAAAACAGCCGTGGGCCAACACACTGGATGTCACGAAGGGCGTCGAAGCTGCGATGGAAGAATTGCGGCCTGCGATGGAAGGTGTCAACGTTGACACAACGATTTTCCGCCCGGCGACATTCATCGAACGGGCACTGGAGAACCTGACTCATTCACTCGTCATCGGCTGCGTGTTGGTGATAGTGATTCTGGCGTTGTTCTTGTTCAACTGGCGAGCTGCGTTGATCAGCTCTGTGGCCATTCCGCTATCGCTGGTCACCGCCGTCATGGTGCTCTACTGGCGAGGCGGAACGATCAACACGATGGTGCTGGCCGGTTTGATTATTGCTCTGGGCGAAGTCGTCGACGACGCCATCATCGACGTCGAGAACATTCTCAGGCGATTGCGGATGAACAGTGAAGCAGGCAATCCGAAGTCGGCCATGCGAGTTGTCTTCGAGGCGTCGATCGAAGTTCGCAGTGCGGTCGTCTACGCCACGTTGATCGTGGTGCTGACTCTTGTGCCCGTGTTCTTTCTGGAGGGGCTGGCCGGGTCGTTCTTTCGTCCTCTGGCCGCTTCGTACATTCTGGCGATCCTCGCGTCGCTGGTTGTTGCATTGACCGTCACTCCGGCGATGTCACTGATCCTGTTGCCTCGCACATCCGGCCGCAAAGAACGTGAATCACCGATTACCGCGTTCCTAAAACGCATCTATCGAGGAGTGCTGCCGCCGTTGGTAAGACACCCGCTGCCGATTGCTGGATTCGTGCTGGCGGTCTTTGCCGGAGCCGGAATCTCTGTGCCGCATCTGGGCGAAGAACTGATGCCGAAGTTCAGGGAAACCGACTTCCTGATGCACTTCCTTGAAAAACCTGGCATTGGCGTCGAAGCCATGAACCGCATCACAATCGCTGCCAGCAAAGAACTGCGTTCCATCGATGGGGTAAATAACTTTGGTTCGCACATTGGCCGAGCCGAAGCGGCGGACGAAGTGTACGGCCCGCACTTCACCGAACTGTGGATCAGTATCGACCCCGATGTCGACTACGACGAAACGGTCGGAAAAGTCCAGGAAGCCGTCGATGGTTACCCCGGCTTACACCGCGACCTGCTGACCTACCTGACGGAACGCATTAAAGAAGTGCTGACTGGTTCCAGTGGAGCCATCGTCGTTCGTATCAACGGTCCGGATCTTGAGCAACTACAAAACCATGCTCGCCAGGTCGAATCCGTCCTCAAGACCATCGACGGCGTGACCAACCTCAAAGTCGAACCCCAGGTATTGATTCCTCAGATCGTTGTCGACTTCAAACCGGATGCCGCCGCTCAGTTCGGCCTGACTCCGGGAGACGTGCGTGCCGCCGTAACGACGCTGGTGCGAGGCACTCAGGTGGGCGAGATTTACGAAGGTCAGAAAATCTTCCGAGTCATGGTGTGGGGCGACGAATCGACTCGCCGCGACATTGACTCTGTGAAGACGTTGCTCATCGACACGCCATCCGGGGCGCAGGTCCCGCTCAACGATGTGGCGTCGGTCGAGATCGTTCCCGCTCCGAATGAAATCAAACGGATCGGTTCCACTCGCAAACTGGACGTCATTTGCAATGTTGATGGACGAGACTTAGGCAGCGTCGCCACCGAAATTCAGGAACGCGTGTTGAATGAAGTCCAATTCGAACAGGAATACCACCCGGAATTCCTCGGCGAATACGCAGAAGCTCAGGCCTCCCGCCAGCGCCTGTTCGGCCTCACGGCGTTTTCGCTGCTCGGAATCCTGCTGCTGCTTCACTCCGATTTTCAATCCATGCGAACCGTGTTGTTGATCTTCCTGACACTGCCGTTCGCACTGGTGGGCGGCATCGCCGGTGCCTTCCTGTCCGGCGGAGTCATCTCGCTGGGATCACTGATCGGGTTCGTGACGGTGCTGGGAGTCGCCGCCCGCAACGGCATCATGCTGATGGACCACTACCGGCATTTGCAACGAGAAGAAGGTCTGGAATTCGGCACTGAACTCATCATACGAGGCGCGGAAGAACGTCTCGCACCGATTCTCATGACCGCACTCACCACCGGACTCGCGCTGGTCCCTCTGGTGTTGACCGGCAATAAACCGGGCCAGGAGATCGAGTATCCGATGGCGTTCGTCATTCTTGGCGGCCTGGTGACCGCGACCCTGCTGAATCTGCTGGTCCTGCCGCCGTTGTTCGGAAGGTTCGGTCAACGGCTACAGACCACCGGTCATCCTTCTGAATAGCTGATCGACTGCTGGCGAAGGGGCAGTTCGCCGCAGACGTGCGAACTCAATACACGCTGTCCGAATGGGCAAGCTGCTGCATGGCAGGGTTGTCATGGTGGCCGAGGTACGTTCGCTCAGGTGTTGAACGCAAATCATTGATGTCGTGCGGCGCTCGCCCGTTTGATTGCCCATCGACTCTCTCAGCGGAAAAGCTCGTGCTCCCCGGAAACTGGCGCGTAGTGCCAGACGCGAAAGCGTTTGCGGGAGACGTTGTTTGCGCAGGTGGCTCCCCAGCCCGAATGGCTGGATCGCCGCTGGTAGTCGATTCTGTTGTAGTGGCCAGTCACGGTGGATTGAACTCATCCTGACAGCCAAACCAACTCAGCAAGTCGCCGGACCGCGGACGAGGCAATCAGTTGCACAAGGAACGACCGCGGCATACGCTGACGGAGTAGATTCTATGTACACGCCGACAGATATTACGTCTGTAGATTTAGTCAGTGATTTGGCCCCGCGAGGTTTGATAGACGCACCCCCGGAGCGATGAAATCCAACTGCCGGTCAAGACTGGCCCGCTGTGGCTCCTGGCGGGGGCGAACAACAGTACCGGTCGACGCTGAACGTCTCCGTAACCGAGGTGTCCGATGTCTTCTTCTCGCGTGCGCGTCTACATGGGCTGCTCGTTCGACGGCTTCATCGCCGGACCTGACCACGACGTCTCGTGGCTGGACGAGAGCTACAGCGCCGCTGGCGACCTCAAGCCGGATCCCGACGTGCTCACCTTCGAGCGATTCATGAGCGAGGTCGGCGCCATACTGATGGGCCGCTCAACCTACGGCATCGTCGAAAACTTCGGGCAGTGGCATTATGGTGAGACGCCCGTCCTCGTCGCCACCCACCGACCACTGGAGCCCATGACCGACACCATTCAGGCCGTGTCTGGTCCCATCCAGGAACTCATCGAAAGGGCGAAGGACATGGCGGGGGGCAGGGACGTGTACGTCGACGGCGGGGATCTCGTTCGCCAGGCCCTCAACGCGGGGTTGGTGGATGAGATCACGGCCACCTTTCTCCCGGTCCTGCTCGGCAAGGGCGTGCGTTTGTTCGACGACCTTGCGTCGCGGACGAAGCTTCAGTTCGTGGCCCACCGCGCGCACGCAGGAGGGTTTCTGCAGGTAACCGTGCGGGTGCGAACAACTGGCGGCTCCCGGCATTCGGAGCCGCTGTAGTCAGGGTGCGTCGTCGAACGCGGCACCATACGCAGAGCCATCCCCTCACGCTCCAATTCACGATCGCTGTTAGACCGGTCGTGATCAGTTTCGCTGAAATACTCCACCAAACCGAGCGGGAGACGGCATTTCGTGTGGCTCGAAGCTGCGTCCGGACGTTGTGTACTCGGAGATGTCGACAAGTCCGCCACCGTTGTCGGCACTCTCGTAGCCTGCCATCAGGACGGCCATCGTGTCCCACGCCATCAGTGCGCCCGACTGAGGGTATTGATCTTCCACGAGCGCACATGCGACAGCATCAGCCATTTCGCTGACATAGCCATGCGCGTAAAACTGGCTCGGTCGTGGAAAGCTGGTGCCCTGCGGAGTCGGTAATTTCTCGCGAAGTAACAGGTCACCCGCGGAGCGGCCGCTCGGCAGGAACAACTCGTTTTCGTTGTTCGGATTCACTCGCAGGTCGTACTGAGCGAAGTCGGTGATGATCGAGAATTCGTTGCGAATACCGCTGATGCTCAGGTCATGGCCGATCACCTCGGCGACCGTTCGGTCCTCGAATATTACCGTGACACGGCCAAAGTCATCGACGTTCTGCATCACGCGGAAGTTCTCGCCGCACGATGCCGGCTGGTGTTTCAGCACCTGCAGTGCGACCGCGGAGACGCCAATCGGTCGGATCGGCGCACCATGCGACAGGATCCCCTCGACCTGCTTCAGAAACAGTGCCGGTCCGAGCGGATGGCAGGCTTTGTTGAACAGCGCGCCTCCGCCCGACTTCGAGGTCGTGTCGTAGGCGGGAGCATGCGAACCCTGATGAGCACAGATGCCACGCTGGAGCAGCACTTTCCCCTTCCCCGACTTCCTTGCCTCGATGAGCAACTCGACGATTCCCTTGATGCCGTCGAGGTAGACGAAGTCCTCAGCGTACAGCAGCTTTGACCCGGAATTCCTGACCGCGTCGAGTACTTCCGCCAGCGAATCCATCGACTCACGTTTTCGCGTCGCGGCGGCAGCGTCGCGGCCTTCCGGATATCCAGGCCAGATGATGGGCGGTTTCTCCAGAACGATAACGGGGACACGGGCCCGAGCCGCTTCGATCGTGTATAGCGCGTGTGCAAAGTTGGCGCAACAGATGTTGTCGATGTCGGGCTTCACCAGGTCGACCATTGCCGCGTGACTGTCGAACGCCGCGCTGACTCCATGCGATTCAGCGAATCGTTGCGCATTCGCCAGTCGCCCGGAAACGACACCCGCCAACTCAATGTTCACGCCATTACGGTGCGGAATCATTGAATACGACTTCGCCGTGTAGTCACCCGCGAAACCTGTTCCGTTGATCGCAACACGAAGCGTACGCTCAGACATTCTTACGGCTCCTTGAGTTCATCCGATCGTCATCAGCAGGCCACGTTGTTTCCCGAAGCTTCGCTGCTCTCGTGCGGCGTTGACAACTTGCCAGCGCGTCAGCGGATTTCGGCACGGCTATGCCGTCGTCGTCCCCGACTTAATGCGGGATTCCAGGTGGCTTCGGTCATGGCGGAACCGAGAATACGGCCTGCGTCGATGTGAATCCACGCCGAGCGGGGCGAAGTCAGCGGAATCGCGATGTAATTCATTTCTTCTTCGTGATTTCAGAAATCTGTGTGCCGTCTTTCATCCGCCTTGCAATCGACACATCAGTTATGACTGGCGACTCACAGCTGTCGCAACATACAAATGCACGTTGGCCGCATGAGCCAGGCCAAATGGAACGAGTCGCCTGATGAAACACGAAATGAAGGAGAGCGGGCTCATCGGCGGAATCGAGAGACGAGAGATCGAAATCGCCGATTACGATCTGCTTTGGTCGGATGTTTTCCACAAACATGCAACGCTCATGACGAGGGTACTGGGCATTGCAGCGTGGCAGATCGAACATATTGGGTCTACCTCAGTTCCGGGACTGGGTGCGAAGCCAATTGTCGACGTTCTGCTCGTCGTCGAAGATTCTGCTGTCGAATCTTCCTACCGAACCCGATTGGAGAAAGCCGGCTATCAGCTCCGAGTGTGCGAGCCGGATTTTCATGAGCACCGCATGTTTCGGACGCTCAAAAGAGATGTACACGTCCACGTATACTCAATCAACTGTCCCGAAATCCAATGGCACCTGACATTTCGCAATCGGCTGCGGACTAATCCAGCTGAGCGGCGACTGTACGAGCAGGCAAAGCGGACTCTCGCTCAGCAGGAATGGACGGACATGAATGCCTACGCTGAGGATAAATCTGATATTATCGAACACATTATTGGCGCCGCTCAAGCCGCCGGCGAGACTGACGGATAGTCGAAGGATATCAATTCCGAGCTACAGCACTGGGAGCGACAATGCCCGTGGCACTCAAGAATCCTGTCGCGATCTACACGACCGCAACGAACACTGATGCTCAACTGATCGCCGGTCATCTCACAGCGACCGGCGTTGACGCATTCGCTGTCGATGACATGTCGCCCGGTGGAATGTACTCACTCGGAACACTATCTGAGCTGCATCGGCCTCAAGTCTTCGTTAACAGTTCCCGTGTCGAGGCTGCGGCGACATTCCTCACCGAGTACGAAGCCCACTCAGCGTCGTATACCATTAACCCAGCTGAATCATGCTCGACGAGTTTCTGACACGTTAGTCAGCCGTGGGGGTGCTGAAGCAGGGCAGGGCAGTGGTGGAGCGGCGGTGGTCGTCAAACAAAACCCATACTCAAGAACGACTGACCACTGTTAACGAAAGCGATTCCGCCTCGTGATGCCGTCCTCAAAGCATCCAGCCGGACCGGTACGGCGGGTCAATCCATGCGTTTGCCTCGGAAAAATTGGTGAACTGCATCGCGTCAGCGTCCCATTCCAGTGTCTGCGTAGGAAAGCGAATCGCGATGGCCCCAAGTAATCCAAGTTCGGTCAGCGGGCCACCGTAGTCAAAATTAGAACCTGCCTCGCGCCCATTTCGAATGGCTTCCAGCCAGTCCGAGAAATGGTTCCTGACGCGCGGAATGGTCTGCTTCGGCGTGGGATAATCCCGGCCCGTGGAGTCGGGAAGAATTCGGCATTTCCCGGCGCCGTGGGAGCCGTGCATGATCGCGCCCTTGTCGCCGTAGACGATCGCCCCGACACCAGGCACTTCCTGTTCGTCACTGAGCAGTTCGGTACGCGGAATCTTACTGTTGCCGTCGTGCCAGACGAGCTTGACCGGTCCACGATCATTCGTGGCGGGGAATTGAAACGTAATCGTGCTGGCCGATGGGTAGAAGTCAGCGTGCTTCTCCGGGTCGAAGTCGCCATCGACTTCTGCCCGGATCGTGCTCGGCGCACCCAAATCAAGAGCCCACATGGACGGATCAACAATGTGACAAATCCAGTCACCAATACATCCGGTACCGAACGGCATCCATCCACGCCAGTTGAATGGCAGATACATCGGATGATAATCCCTGTACCTGCCCGGGCCCAGCCACAGGTCCCAGTTCAGCTCTTTCGGAATGTCATGCTGTTCGGTGAGCTTTGGCCCGTTGTGGATCTGACAATAGAGTTCTTTGAACGCGTCACATCCCGTATGAATTTCGGTCACATTGCCGATCGCTCCCTCCCGGATCCATTCACAGAACAGCCGGATGTCGTCAGCTGAGTGTCCCTGATTGCCCAACTGCGTGACCACTTTTTTTTCACGAGCGGCCGTCGCCATCGTGCGAACTTCCTGGATTGAATGCGCCAGCGGTTTTTCGCAATAGACATGCTTCCCACGACCAATGGCATTCATCACTGCCACGGCGTGTGTATGATCAGGTGTGCCGACGACAACCGCATCAATCTGGTGGTCCATTTCGTCGAGCATTTTGCGAAAGTCCCGATACCGTTTTGCATCTGGATACTTTCGGTATGTCTCGGCCGCACGTCGATCGTCGACATCTGCGATGGCAACGATATTCTCACTGTTGACTCCGTCGATGCAGTTTGCAGCACGTCCTCCCGCACCGATCGCCGCGATGTTCAGCTTCTCACTCGGCGGAGTTTTCTCCGGCCCCCCGAGTACTGTCGACGGGACAATGTGAAACATCGTCGCCGCAGTGCCGGTGGTCCCGAGAAAGCCCCGGCGACTGATTGTGTTACGCGATTTCTTCATCGTGGTTCCTCCGCATATCCGGGCGGTTTCATTTGGACGCACCGGAAAAAAGAGTGATCGAACGGGATTTCTCCAGACAATGACGATGCAAACTGAGACAGTCGAAACCCGGCCGATTTGCGCCGAGTCCATTTTTCGACTTCTTCAGTCGCTGTATCACTGGTCGACGCATACGAATGTTCTGCTGGCGCTATTCACCGAGAACTGAAAAGACCTGGAGAGACTACGCACTGGAACGCACAAACCGTACGGCACCGAACAACGAATGGCAATCGGCCGGCGCGGTTCAATCCTGCTCTGGGACGGGTTATCGCACCAGCGGTACGGTCGTATGCCATCGGACTCAGGTGTCCGGGTTGCGTCTGTGTGTGGGACGGACAACTTGTTCGTCCCCGATTTCGCAACTTCCCCTGACATTTCCCGGTCCTGACGTGAATCCCGTGCGATCGCTGGCCCGACTCTTGCTCTCCATTTCGCAGGCAAGTAGACTGACCGCATTGCGACTCCGGGCGAAGAGCCGCGTGTCAGCACTGGCCGCCTGCACGGCCTCCAGGGTTGATTCGCTGCGGACGATCAGGATGCAGCATTATGTTTCTGAGCCAGTGATTGCCTGACGATGTCCGCATTCTCTCACACAGGTTCGTTCGACTGTCCACACTGCGGCGAAGAGTTGCGGTTGGGAGCGAATCGTTGTCGTCACTGTGGAGCGTCGGATGAGTGTGGCTGGCAGGAGTCCGACGGTGAGTTTGCCGGCGGCGAATACCTGGACAACGATGCCTTTGACTACGACGCATTCGTAGCGCGTGAATTTGGCAATGGCGAACGTCCACCAACTGAACGGACAAAGGAGTTTTGGATACGAATTGTGGTTCTGGCAGTCGTCGTCGCACTGCTGCTACCTGTCGCTTTGCAATTGTTATCTCTGTTGTAGCCAGACGCTCGACACAGGCGGGCAGCCAATCAAAAAGCCCGTCAACAGGGGACATTGTGACGATGGAGGTTCGGGTCTGAAACCGATGGATGAACAGACAGGTCATTCAGAAAACCGACGTTTTCAGCAGTCTGGCACGCACACAGTTCACGCCAATTCGGCCATTTTTCGACGAGTTCCCTGCATTGGAATTATGGTCGTCAATCTTAATGAATCGACCTCGGGCGATGTAACCGGGCAGCTCCAGCCGTGTTGAACTTCACGTCGGAGCCTCACTCAAAGTTTTCCACTCCTGCGTGTTCACGTGAGAACGCAACATCGTCCTGAACTGGATTGCGGCATCCGAGGATCTAACTGTTGTCGCACCGTCGTCCGGAAACGGTCCGAGATGGAGCATTCGACGCAATGCTGTGCCAGAACATTTTCCGATGTGCCACCACTTGGGTATACTGGCTAACAGCGGTTAAGGCGCGCCGGTGGTTCGGGTTGGTGACGGCGGATATGCCCTCCTGCTGCACGAACCGACGCGGCCCGAACTGGGCGTCTGTCATCAGGGCGGTGGCACGTGAGGTGGATGTTCCCGGCGACGGTGCCCATCGTCACGTTGGCCGGATACGATGCCCCGCACAGATCAAACCCGAGGAGAAATTGTTGCAGGCGAGACGACGTCCGAGTATCGTCGACTCGATGCCCGGACCGTACGGGAGAAACCGATTCTGTCTGCCGAGCGTTCACTGAGGAGAGAGTGGTTCATGAAGGCCTGGACAGATTGCTTGACACCGGTTTCGCTGTGTCTGTTGCTCGTCGTGATCATCGGGCATGGCGGTGCCACGAATGATCTGGCATACGCTGAAGATTCAGTCAAAGAGGCAGCGAAGCACGTGCGTTTGGATCCTGGTGTCAGTCTCGAAGTCGTGTTCATTCCCCCGGGGGAATTCATGATGGGCAGCACGGCTGCCGAAAAGAAATGGGCCGTCGGGCAGGATGGAGGTGCAGAATTCTCATCGGGCGGAGGTGTGCGGGAATCCTTCGAAGGGGAACCCAGGCGGATGCAGGTTAAGGATGGATTCTGGATGGGGCGCACGGAAGTAACTGTTGCACAGTTTCGTGTATTTGCTGACAGAACCGGCTTTGTCACCGATGCGGAAAAGCCGGGCGGAAAGACACAGTGTTTCGACAGAAACTGGATCCCTCAGCATGGCAACAGTGGAAAGCCTCCACATCCCTGGGTGGAAATGGAAAATAAGAGCTGGAGAGACCCAAACCATGGCGTCGTCCAACAGGACGACTTCCCTGTTGTCTGTGTCAGCTACAACGACATGAAGTCGTTTTGTGCCTGGCTGACAAAGCAGGAACGAAACGCCGGAACTCTGCCTGATGGCATGATCTACCGCCTGCCAACCGAAGCTGAGTGGGCCTTTGCCTGTCGTGGTGGTCGCGATGACAGCAGCTACTTTTGGTGGGGCAATGACCTGAATGACGCCAAGGGAAGGCTCAACATTTCGGCCATAGATTTTCTGCCGGATCGAGACGAAGTCTGGCCCGGTGCCAGGCTTCCGTGGAGTGATGGCTTCGCGATGGTCTCGCCGGTGGACGGCTACGGAGAACGAGGGCGAAACGGGTTCGGCCTGGCCGACATGCTCGGCGGCGTGTGGGAATTGACCCTGGACCATTTTGATCCGCAGGGTGGGCACGAAGACATCCACTATGAGGATGCAGTACTGCGAACCGTGCGGAATCCCGTATGTCGCGGCGGAAATTACTACGATGTTCCGGGAAATGCGCGCTGTGCAGTTCGGCTGGGCATCGCAAGCGACACCTATTCCGACTCTCGCGACGGCTTCCGCATCTGTCTGGGCGGACCGCGGTGACACGGAGAATTATGGTGAACCGCAAATCGCAGGCACTCCTTGATCAGGACCCCGAACCATTGAAGCCGAGCCAGCGCGTACGTCCGTGCCGGTGAGGCGCACCTCGTGAAGATACTCAGAAGACGTTGAACACACAGCAGCATCGGTTGTTGGGCACGATCGGCAGCGCATCTGCCACAGGAGTTGTCGTCATGTGTCGCAAGCGCGTCTGGCATTGAGCGCACAGACCACGCCCTCCGGAGCGCGCGGGTGGAGGCGGAGCGGGACATCGCTCACCAGGACTGTGGCGTCGTCGAATTGTTTTCGCAACTGCAGCGGGCTCGAGCACCGACAGCAGTTGCGAGGAACCGCTCGGGACAGAAGTTTGTCGAACCGAAACGGGTTAAGTATGCTCAACTGCAACGGGTGCAGGACGGCATCTTCGCCGTTAATCTGCAGTTCGAGCGAAGCTGACAAGCTGCGTACGACCATGGAGCGAACGTCCGTGACTGCATTTACTTCATGACTGATTCACCAATCACATCAATCAGTCGGTTCATGAAACAATGGTTCCCAGTGAGCGGTTGAGAAACGGTCGCCCCTGGTTGTCGCTTCCTGCCGCAACCGCAGCGTAGCAATGTTCGCTCCTTGTGGTAACAGGGGAGAGCGCTGCGAGCTGCAAGGATGCTGGGACGCTTGTAGGAATTCCAAATGTCAGTAGGCTGTTCGGTTATGCCAAAACGCTACCGAATTCAGTTTCCGCCATCCAACTCAGAGAAACTAGGGCAAGACGAAGTCTACTTCACCCTCATCGAGGACGGTGAAGAGAAGCGTTTGCGATTCCACGACTACGACGAGATCTACAAGCGGCCCGGCTTGTATGAGCAGCTCTTTTACGAGCGACTTCGCTGCAACTCGCCTGCAAAGATAGCCGATCTTCTGCAACGTGCTCTCAATACCGTCCGCGAACCTGTGACCGAATTGCGCGTCGTCGATTTGGGGGCTGGAAACGGAATGATGGGCGAAGTCCTCAAGCGTGAGGGCGTTGCCCGGCTGGTGGGTGCGGATATCATCCCGGAAGCCCGCGATGCGGCTTACCGGGACCGACCCACCGTCTACGACGACTACTATATCGATGACTTTGCAAACCTGAACGCCGATCTGTTTGAAGAACTCCGCGAGTGGCGTTTTGACTGCTTAACCTGCGTGGCAGCTCTCGGTTTTGGCGACATTCCCCCACGAGCCTTCTTCAATGCCATGAAGCTCGTTCGAACCGACGGTTGGCTGGCTTTCAATATCAAGGAAACGTTTCTCGATCACACCGAGCACTCAGGATTTTCGCGTCTCGTCCGCGAATTGATCTTCTCGAAGTACCTTGATATTTATCATCTCGAACGTTACCGACACCGCCTTTCGATGGAAGGAACGCAGCTGTTCTACTATGCCCTGGTAGGACGCATGACGGCGTCGATCCCCGAAGATTTTCTCAAACAACATGGCATCGAGGATTAGGGCAATGTCGCCGATCAGATGAGCTTTCATATCGACCGTCGCACGACGCGCCAGAAAAGGATCGATGCCATCAGACCGACCAACGCGGACAAGGCGAGTACCGCGAAGACGTACTGATGCCCAGCTCACCCGGCCAGAGATCCAGCAAAATCCCCATCAGTGGTCCCATGAAGATGTCAGGGATGTATCCGACGACCGAGACAATGCCTACTGCGCTGCCGGTATCCCCAAACGGCACGCGTCCTTCTTCCATCATCGCATAGTACAGTCCTCGCAAAGCAAACACCGCTGCACTGGTGGCGATCAGTGTCGCACCAAAGAACACGGTCATGCCTGGGGAAAACGCACCTGTCGCGATCACGGCGCTCCCAATTCCGAGTATTAACAGACTCACCATCGTTAACCGGGCAACGCCAAAGCGATCGGCAAGCAGGCCCGCTCCGATCGCCGCAAAAGGTCGAACCCACATCGAAAGTGTGCCGACCCTGGCCGCTTGAACTTCGTCGAAATCCAGGACGTCGTGTGCGTACAGTGAAACATCGTCCAAACCCTTGTATCCAACGTATGCGCAGACGACAACGATTGCCTGAAGCCACACTGTCGGCATTCGCAACACACGGCCGACTCCTTTCGTCTCGAACCTGTTCTGTAAGTCATGGGACGATTCGCTCCGCCGAGGTAGAGCAAACCATACGAATACGGCAGCGGCAAACGTGATCCCCGAAAACAGTAAGATGACTTGCCGAAAGGCGTTTGCCCGCTGGTCAGATGTTGCACTTTGAACTTCGTCAGGCATGAAGAACGAGAACAACGCCACCGCGCCGCTGCCAATGGCAGCAACAACCAGTCCACGTCCTCCGTCGAGTATTCCAAAGGCGCGGCCGGCCAGCCTGGGCCCGCCCCATGCGCGCGTTGCCCGAATGAGCGGTGCCCAAAACAACAAGATCGTCGTGACACCCCAAAAGCCATACAGCACCTTCAGTTCCGCGAGCGATGGTATCGTTGCCATCACCAAGGTTAAATAGGTAGGTGTCGGCCGCAGCGCCACTAATGAAATTGTCCTTCCCTTTACCGCCAGACGAGATATTGTTATTGTTTGCGGCATATCGATTGGCGTGGGAATAATGCTAATTATC
>JBDOMX010000114.1:0-14438 GCA_039831615.1 Planctomycetaceae bacterium | reverse complement strand
GAATCGCGATCGGAAATACGACGTCTATACGAACCAGGCAGAGTATTTTCGAAAGGCCGATTTTCGTCCGCCACTGCTGGCTGAGTATCCGGGACTCGACGGCGGGACGCTCGGACACTGGGGCAATCAGAATGAAGAGACCTGGGCCAACGATGACTGGAGCAGGACTGACCACGGACGGCTGCTCAGCGGTGTCACACGGGGAAACGGAATCACCGTGACACGGGGAATCTGCGTTCGACTGGGCGACGACATGGAGGTCGCCGCCTGCTTTGATCCGGACACGCTCACATGGGCCGCTGCCTGGACGGGAGGTTTCGTGGGGATCTCCAGTGTGCGTCACGGGTTTTTGGGCGGCCTGACGATTCAGGGGAAACCGCTGGAACTGCCGGAGCAGCGGACGCCCGGGGAATCGTTTCGTTATCAGGGGCTGTACCGTCACGGAGATCGGATCGTCTTCGCATATCGCATCGGAGACATCGACTACCTGGACGCTCCGTGGGTCGAGGACGGTCAATTCACGCACGTGGTAGCACGGGCGAACGAACACCCGTTGCGCAGGCTCACGAAGCCTGGGAGTCTTAGGTGGCCCGAGAGCTTCACGACAAAGGTCACGTCAGTGGCCGGCGACCGATTGATCGTCGACTCCATCGAACTGCCGGTGGACAACCCATGGAATGTTCCCGTTTATCCGGGTGATCACGATTTCCTGCCGGACGGAAGTGTGCTGGTCTGCACGATGCAGGGCGACGTATGGCACGCCACTGGGCTCAATGAAATCAGCGGAGAACCCACTGTCCAATGGCGACGATTCGCTTCAGGCCTCCACCAGCCCCTCGGACTCGTCATCGATGGCGACGGCATCTTTGTCCTGTGCCGTGATCAAATTGTGTGTCTGCACGATCTGAATCAGGATGGCGAAGCGGATTTCCACGAGTGCTTCAGCAATGCGTTTGAGTCTTCACCGGCAGGACACGATTTTGTCTGTGGTCTGCAGCGCGACGATCGAGGCCGGTTCTATACCGCTTCGGGGAATCAGGGTCTTGTGCGCATTGCTGCCGATGGCAAAACGGCCGAAGTGCTGGCAGTCGGATTTCGCAACCCGGACGGACTCGGACTGCATCCTGATGGCATGGTGACGATCCCGTGTTCGGAAGGCAGCTGGACTCCCGCGTCGCAAATCTGCGCGGTTCGACCCAATCACCGGGTTCAGACGACGGCGGAGAATGGCAGGATCGGTCATCATCACCCTCCTCATTTTGGCCTCGGCGGCGCGCCTGGCCATGGCGCACCTGATCTGCCATTGGTGTACCTCCCACGTGGGCTCGACAATTCGGCCGGTGGTCAGTGTGTGATTCAAAGTGACAAGTGGGGGCCGCTCAACGGGCAAATGATGCACACATCATTCGGCACCGGGACGCACTGTGTGCTTTTGCGTGATGAAGTCGATGGCCAACTGCAGGGTGGCGTTGTGCCCTTGGAGGGAGAGTTTCTTTCGGGCGCTCACAGAGCCCGCTTCAATCCGACCGACGGACATCTGTATGTGAGCGGAATGACGGGTTGGGGGACGTACACACCTGAACCGGGCTGTTTCCATCGCGTGCGTCGAACAGACGCGCCATTGAAGTTACCGACAGCATTTCACGTTCATCAGAACGGCATCGCCCTGGAATTCTCCGAGCCACTGGAGGTGGCCACGGCCGAGAATGTCGAGCGGCATTTTGCTCAATGCTGGAACTACCGATTCAGTCCCGCGTACGGGTCAGCTGAGTATTCGGCTGTGCACACGGGAATGACGGGCCATGACGTGCTGGCAATTCGCTCGGCTCATGTGAGTCACCGCGGGCACCAGCTGTTCCTGGAGATTCCCGAATTGCAGCCCGTCAATCAGCTGCACTTGAGACTCAATGCCTACGACGACCAGGGAACAGATTTGTTTCTCACTGTCCATCGCCTGGATGGACCGTACACAGATTTCGACGGGTACCAGCCTGTGAGCAAAGACGTCGCCCCTCATCCGATGCTGGCCGATATAACGCTGATCCGGAACCGGGTGCCGAATCCATTTCAGCAGCAGTTGCCGTCAGCAAGAAACATCGTGCTCGAAACAGCGACCAACCTGTCGTTTGCCACGCGACGGATCAGCGCGCGAGCCGGAGAGGCAATTCACCTGACGCTGAAGAATCCTGATGTCGTGCCGCACAACTGGGCATTGCTCAAGCCGGGAACTCTGCAGCTGGTGGGCGGACTGGCAAATAAAATGGTGGCAGATCCGGCCGGATGGGCTCGGCACTACATTCCCCGCACGGACAAGGTCCTTGTCTACACGGACATTGTTCCTGCAAAACAGGAATTCTCGGTCTACTTCACCGTTCCGCAGGAGCCAGGCAGCTATCCGTTCTTATGTACATTTCCCGGTCACTGGATGGTCATGAACGGTGAGTTGATTGTTGAGTGAGGATTTTGCGATCCGGCACCATTCAGGCGGCCCGTGATTCAGCCCGCACGCCATTACAATCCTCAACGAGCCTCTGAACGAAGGCCTGAGCGCGCAGATGTTCTCTGGCATAGGAAGACACTTTGCGGATCCGATCCGAGAAGTATCTGGCCCGCAGGTGGTACGGCACAAACCTGATCCTGCGCAGATCCTGCAGCGTGCGCTGAGCGTTTGTCGGATCGACCGCTAATGTCGCCTCCGCATTTCTTCGGAACAGCATTTGAAGATTCGGATCCTGCCTGTCGCCAAATCGCTGTCGCAGTTCGAATCCGCTGGCCTCTCCCGTTTGCCGTAAAGTAGCGGGGACATAATTGTGAATGTGAGCGTAGTGAAACAGCCGACCGCGACTGGCGAACGGAGCCTGCAGATTGGGGCACTCAACGTAAAGCAGCCCGTCTGGTTTCAGCAATCCGGCCATATGCTTCAGGGACCGCACTGGCGAAGGCAGATGCTCGATGACGTGAATCAGGAGAACAGCATCGAAGTGCTGATGCTGCGGCAGATCTTCAAGGGTGCAGATGGTGACATTGGCCTGAAGCTGATCGCGCGAGTATTTCAGGAATTCGCCACCCGGGTCAATCCCCTCGGCATCAAAACCTGCCTGTTCGAAGACTTTGACGGTACAGCCAATTCCTGCGCCAACTTCGAGGACTTTGGCACCGGCAGGCAAAGCGGGCGCGATCTGCTGACAGATTCTTTCACCGTTTAGCCATGCCCGCATCACTCGTCTTGGTCCGGGCGTTTTTTCTCCGTTGTATTCTTCGCGGTACGATCCGGAGTAAAATCGTTTGAGGTCGTCGGCCGACGGGACTTTGGCATGACGGACCAGTCCACAGTTCATGCAGATCACAGTGTCCAGCCGCTGACTGTCGCGATCGCGATCGGCGATTCGCTGAAAGACATTTCCACCGCACAGATCACAGGGTGTTTCGGTTTCCATCGCGCGTCGATGCTTTCCTAAAGGGGGCGGCTCAGGTCAGGCCGCATCCCGTACAGCAGAATCAGGCTGAGCAAGTCGGGAATACTCCGGGCACGTCCGAAACAGTTCGTCGTGTGTGCCGTTTGCAATAATTTGCCCATGATTCATCACCACAACACGATCGACCACATCCAGAAATGCCTGGCTGATCACGTGAGTAATTACAAATACGGTGCGGTCTTCTGAATACTGTTTGAGTGCTTTGTAGATCAATACTTCACTTTCCGCGTCGATCGCCGAAGTCGCTTCATCCAAAATCAGGATCGATGGCGAACGCACGATCGCTCGGGCCAGTGCCAGACGTTGCCGCTGTCCACCGGAGAGCTTCTGCCCCTTGGCACCGACCTCCGTATTCAGCCCATTGGGCAGCAGCGAGACAAAGTCGGCGGCATGCGCCTTGCGTATCGCATCCTCAATCGTCGCCGGTTCGGCCTCCGGATTGCCGTAGCGAACATTGTCATAGATGGATTCATCGAAAAGGATTGTATCCTGAGTCACGAGGCCAATCTGTCGCCGCAGATCCCGCAGCGACAGATCGCGCGTGTCCACTCCGTCAATACAGACGCGACCTTCCGAGGGATCCATCAGACGCGGAAGCAGACTCAGCAGTGTGGATTTTCCCGATCCATTGCTGCCCACAATCGCAACGACCTCCCCAAACGGAATTTCCAGATCGACGTTCCGCAGAGAAAGCGATTCACCGGTCGTGTCGGGTCCGGCGCCCCGATAACGAAAGGATACATTTTCGAATGAGATACTCTTCGAATGCGGCCGCGGCTGGACGGGAGCGACGGCATCCGGAATCTCGGTCTGTTGATCGGCGATTTCAAAGATGCGATCAGCTGCCCCCAGTGAACGCTTGATCTGTGGAAAGATGGCCGACAATTTGCGAACCGGGTCCAGAATCCCGGCCAGCAGGAAATAGATCGTTGACAGCTGTGCGGCCTCCAGCGGACCGGCCGCCAGTTTGACCCCAAAGATTTGATCCGTGTCGTTGAGGACCATATAGGCCCCAGGCAGCAGTACTCCGGTGAAGGCCACGATGGCAAGCAATTCAGTGACCGGCCGGATCAACGCGCTGATCCGCACCATTCTCATGGAATTATCGAAGTATTCGTCGTTGGCAATCCGCAGCTGCCGTGCGTGATGAGGCTTGCCGTTGAAAGCCACGAAAACTCGAGTTGAATCAAATGTTTCCGTAAGACGCTGATAAATGGACGTCATGGTTTCCATGGTGTCGCGCGCCGCAATGCGAAGAACACGACCGGACCGATAAAACAATACGCCGATTAATGGCATGACGAGCAGAGAAACAATGGTCAATCGCCAGTTGAAAATCATCGCGGCAGTGAGGCAGGAAACGATCTTCAGCGGTTCACGCACGAGGTGGACGCAGAACAGGCGCAGCCCGTGGCTGAGTTCGGTGACATCATTCGTCAGCCGCGACGTCAGCTGCGCACTCCCCAGCGCACAAAGAGACTGATAATCGAGATCCAGCGCGTTGCCGAAGGCCGCCGCTCGAATGTCATTGGCAGAAGAATGCACCACGGAGCCGACCAGCAGGTCCTGAGCATACGTCGCACAGCCTTTCAATGCCGTCGCGAAAATCAAAGCGACCAGAATCACGAGCATCGTTTTGAATCGATCGTCCGGAATCAGCGGCAACACGGAATCTTTGAGCCACTGCTGAAAAACCAGATCGTGCGATGCCTCATTGAGTTTCCTCTGCATCCGGGCGCGTTCAGACAATTGATGCGCGTCCAGGCTGTCAAGCGTTTCTGTAAACGTCCTGATGTCATCCTGCAGCGTGCCAATTTTGCTGTCGACGCCGGTATGAAGACTCTGGTTTCCAAACAGAACTTCGATGGCAGGATACGTGGCGGAAAGATTTGTCGCCCACAACATGGACACCACGACGGCGAATGCCATCGACAGCAGCAGTCGCTTGCGGTACGGCCAGAGAAACTTACCGAGCAGGTGAAGCTGTTGCAGAGGACCACGAAGCAGGACGGAGGCAGGCATCAGCCGGTTGCCACGGCAACTTCCTGTTGAACCACGGCTGGCGCCGACGAACGCAGCGCCCATTGGTACCAACAATGTGTGTGTGCAGGCTGGTTCGAATATTGCAGAACCTGCATTTTGCCACAAGATGAGATTTCAGTGGACCATCCGGTCCGGATTGCCTGTCCGCGGACGGGGCCTCAAATGGCCATCTCATCCCAGAATCGACGCCACCGCCCTGCACACGCGATGCTGGTCGGACGCGGTCAGAGATGCCGACGAGGGGAAGCTCAGGGCGTTCCCGGCAATCGTGTCGGCGACTCCGGTGAGCACTTTGTGGCAATCGGCATACGGGGGATTCGCATGCATTGGTCGCCACAACCGCCTTGTTTGAATCTGGCGTTCGTGCAGATGTCCACGCAGTTCCGTGGCGGTGATTTTCGCGATATCCGGATCAATGAATGCTGTTGACAGCCACTGAGTTGAAAAAACACGGTCTGCTTCCTGGTGCCACCGCCACCCCGAAAGACTGAGCGAAGATCGATAAGTCGACGCAATGGCCCGTTTTCGTGAGATGACGGAATCGATGCATTCGAGCTGTGCAACACCAATCGCCGCCGCCACGTTCGACATGCGATAATTATATCCAACTTCAGTATGCTCATACTCGACGGGATCGGACTTGGCCTGTGTGGTCAGATACCTCGCCCTGTCCGCAATGACACCGTTGTTTGTCACGATCATCCCACCGGCGCCGGCAGTAATCGTTTTGTTTCCGTTGAAGCTGAAACAGGTGACATCACCGAAGCTGCCGATTCTTTTATTCTGATACTCTGCACCGAGCGATTCAGCAGCATCTTCAATGACCGACAGGTCGAATCTGCGGGCGAGCCCGATCAGTTGTTCCAGGTCGACC
The DNA here is from genome assembly GCA_039831615.1 of Planctomycetaceae bacterium. Classification (GTDB taxonomy): domain Bacteria; phylum Planctomycetota; class Planctomycetia; order Planctomycetales; family Planctomycetaceae; genus S139-18. The sequence goes on along the minus strand of JBDOMX010000114.1, from coordinate 8,045 downwards.
GGGTGTCCCAGGATATGAACGGGCATGATGGCGCGAACCCGCCGGTCGGTGGAACGGTTCCTCAGGATGCCATCGACCATCCTGCATTGATTACTCAGGAAATCGCTGACCAGGGCCGGGTCCATTTGCCAGTACTGCGGTTCGGCATCGATGAGTACGGGATGCGCTCCCACGTAACGAATCGCATTGGCAGAGGCAATGAATGTCAGCGTCGATACCAAAACCTCGTCGTCGGGTCCGATGCCCAGTGCCATCAGCGCTGCGTGCAGCGCTGATGTCCCGTTCATCGTGGCCACGGCGTGAGACGTCTCCGTGTAACGTGCTATGTCAGATTCGAATCGTTCAACGAATGGACCGGCGGTTGAGACCCAGCCTGTGTCGAGGCATTCACGCACGTATTCCCATTCCCTGCCCTGCAGATGTGGCTCACTCAGGGGAATGAACTGCTCAGGAGTGGTGACCGCTGTGCTGGTTGTGTCAGATTGTGTAGCCATCGGCCTGGTACCCAGAGATGTGTTTCCGGAACCATTCGATCGTCAGCTCCAGTCCTTCTTCGAGAGTGAACAGCGGTTTCCAGCGGATCAGTTTCGTGGCGAGCGTATTGTCGGCAAGCAGCCGTTCCACTTCACTTTTCCCGGGGCGAATTCGTTGCTGGTCACACTCAATTCTGACATCACGACCGGTGAGCCGAACAATTGTTTTTGCCAGATCACCGATACTGATTTCCCTGCCCGATCCAATGTTCAGTGTACGACCAACAGCATCATCGTGTTCGGCCGCCTTGATGAAACCGTCGACGGTATTCGCCACGTAATTCAGGTCACGGGTCGGCGTCAGGCTGCCGAGTTGAATCGTTTCGATCTTCGGTTGCAGACACTGAGTGATGATCGTGGGCAGGACAGCTCGGGTGGATTGCCGTGGCCCAAAGGTATTGAATGGCCGAACGGTCGTGACCGGGGTATCAAACGACCGGAAGTACGATTCGGCCAGTTTGTCCGCTCCGATCTTGCTTGCCGAATACGGCGATTGTCCCTGCAATGGATGTGTTTCGGAGATGGGGACTTCCAGCGCCGTCCCGTACACTTCACTGGTTGAAGTGTGGATCACATGCTGTGTCTGCAGCGAGCGAGCGGCCTCCAGCACGTTGAGCGTGCCGACCACGTTTGTCTGCACGTAAGATGCGGGAGCCACATACGAGTACGGAATTGCGATCAGCGCAGCCAGGTGAAAAACGGTGTCGCATCCGATCATGGCGTCCATCACCGACCCGGCGTCCGTAATATCACGAGCGACAATTTCCATTTCCTGCCGCAGCGAAGACTGATTCAGCCAACCCGCACTTCCGCCGGAATTGTAATGCACCATGGCGCGAACATGAGCGCCGGATTCCGTGAGTTTCTCCGCCAGATGGCTGCCGATGAAGCCTCCCGCTCCGGTGACGAGGACTTTTTTATTGCTCCAGTTCATGCCGCCCACCGTTGATGAGTGACGTCCTCCTGGGCCTGCCGGAAGTCATCATGTTGACCGATATCGAGCCAGTATTCCGTGATCGGAAATCCGACCACCGTTTCGCGGTTTTGCAGCAGGGCCTCGATGAGATCTGTCATGTCGTAGCGTGCGTTCTTCGGGATATACCGACACACCGACGGCTCAAGCTGGTAGATTCCGGCGTTGACCTGGAAATGGAATCGCGGTTTTTCCCGCAGGCTGTGCACAATCCCGTCAGTAGATTCCACCACACCGTACGGGACCTGGACGTCGTACTGTCGGACGGCCACTGTGAGAGCCGCCTCGTGTTCCTGATGGAATCTTGACAGCGATCCGAAATCAACGTGAGTCAGGATGTCGCCGTTGATCACCAGCAGCGGTTCTTCGATGTGATCCAGCAGTCTGAGAGCCCCGGCGGTCCCCATCGGGACATCTTCGGTGACATACTTGATATCGACACCAAACTCGTGCCCGTTGCCAAAGTGCCCGGTAATTTTTTCCGGAAGATAATGCGTGGTCACATGGATGCGATTGATGCCCGCCCGCTGCAGATTCTCAATTGTTCTTTGCATCAGGGGCTTGCCACCAATTTGAAGCATCGGTTTCGGTGTGGCGTCTGTTAATGGTCTGAGTCGCGTGCCGAATCCGCCCGCCATGATGACTGCCTGCAACGGCAGTCGATCGACGATGAATTCAGTGGCTTGCGCTAATTCGGCGACCGTCCCGTCCGGATTCAACAGCGGAAGATGCCGAATCCCTCGGTTCCGCATGATCCACTGTTGTTGCTCCACAGGTGTGTTGACGGGAGAGGTGATCGACGGACGCTCATTGCACGGCAAATCGCACAGCAGTGTGTTGAGATCGAACCCCTTGAGGATTGCTCGTCGCAGGTCGCCGTCGGTGATCGTTCTGATCAGGACGCCGTCAGAATCAACGATCAGCGCAATTCCGATCCCCCCGCGATCGATGAGACCCATGATATCTCGAAATGAGAATTCATTTGTTGCGCAAAGTGCTTTGACGTCGTGAATCATGACACTGTTTTTTTTAGCGGACGAGCGGGAACACCAACGAAGACCGAATCATTCGGGACGTCTGTAACAACGACAGCTCCTGCCCCAATGATGCTTCGGCTGCCGATGGTGAGATTCTCCAATACCGTTGCTCCTGTGCCAATATGGGTTTCGGCACCAACGTGAACACCTCCGGCCAGACAGGCGAGGGGCGCAATATGCACGTGCTCCTGAATATTGCAGTCGTGTTCAACAACTGCGGCTGTATTTACGATAACATTCTTCCGCACCCTCGCACCAGAATTGATGACGCTTCGCGTGAGTAACTGGCAGCCAGCGGCAATTTCTGCCGAAGCGGAACATTCAGATGACGGATGGCGAACGGTCCATGGGTGCAGTCCAGCAGCGCAGGCCCTGTTGAAAAGCATCTTTCGGAGTTCAAAACTACCAACACCACCAATTGCCACCGCAAACGAATCACAACCGTATTCTTCGCGAAGGCGGGGCAGCTGGTCGTCACCACCCAGCACGGTCACGCCACCCACTTCGTCCAGCCACAAAGAACGATCGCTGTCCAGCAGTCCGCATATCTCGGGCGGATCGGCAGAAGCATTGATCGCTTCAATCACCACCCTGGCGTGCCCACCTCCTCCTATGATGACTAAGCGATGCTTTGATTCCGGCGTGATCGCCATCGGTAAGGCCGAACAATGAAACGGAAAACAACCGGGCCGTTTGAGTCAGACACCCGGCAGCTGACGTAGCTGCCGGCAGATCAAGTCCTATGCTGCGGCTGCAGTCGTCGTTGCTCCGGACAGATCGTGGAAGCGTTTCAACAACAGTGAATCGTTGAGTTCGACACTTCCGAGCCGCTTCACAATGATTTCAGCCGCATCGCCACTGCCGTAGATGTTTCGTGCCTGTTCGGCAGATGCTTTGAACTCGGGCGAAAGCGCCTTCGAGATGCCGGCACTGATTTCCTGATGCGTGCAATTCACGTCAATCACATTGGCTGATCGGGGACGACCGGATTGACGTGGTCCGATATTGACAACCGGAAGCCTGAACATCGCGGCTTCAATGATTCCGCTGGAAGAATTTCCAACCATAGCGCATGCATCTCTCATCAAACTAAAATATCGTTGCGTGCCGAGGCTGCTCACCAGCCGCACGTTTTCGTGTTTGCTCTTGAATTCTTCCAGACGCGACGTGACGACGGAATGTTGCGGGTCGGCATTTGGATGCGTGATCACGATGGGGATCGTCAATTCCGCCAGCGCGGCCGTCAAGTCGTCGACCTGTCGGGCAGTGTCCTGCAGCTGACGCGTGACCGGATGGTAAGTTACGATCAGGGGAGCCTGGCACAGATCGATGTCCAGAGAATCTGCCAGTTCGTCGCGGCTGATCAGTGGAATGGTCTTTAAGTTGTCGATGGCGGGTGCTCCTGAGACCGTGATTCGCCAGGGTTCTTCACCCAGCTGCATGATGCGATCGGCATGCTCGCGGGTTGATGCGAAATGCAGATGGCTGTACTTCGTCATCGAGTGTCGAAAGGCGTCGTCAATCGCACCATGAGTGACTTCGCCCCCGTGGATATGTGCCATGGGGATCGCCATGGGCACCGCTGCCAGTGCTGCGGAAAGCATTTCAAATCGGTCACCCAGCAGCAGCAGTATGTCGGGCCGAATTCTCTGGTAAGCATCGGCAAACCCAATCGTTCCCAGACCGATTGCTTTCGACGTTGCGACCGGAGTGTCACTTTCCAGTAACATGTCCACCGTCTCCGCCACATCGAAACCTTCACTGCGAATCTCGTCGATCGAGTGTCCGTCTCGTTGAGACAGGTGTGCCCCGGACACCACTAAACGCAGTTCGAGGTGTGGTTCTTTCAGGATTCGCTGCAGTACCGGACGAAAGATTCCCCAATCGGAGCGACCTACGGTCACGGCAGTGATTGTTCTCACGCGACGTCCTCCAGCCTGATGATGTGCCCCGCCGGCAGTGTGGTCGCCGTGCAGCGGTCCAGAATATAGGGCTGCATCGCCGGCGGCAGCCCGGTTCCAGGACGCTTGATGGCAATCAAATCAGGAGTGAGTGTAGTTCCTGCCGGGATCTCGGCGATGGTGACGAGACTCTTTCTGGCCGCCTGAGCCGTTTCTTTCTCCGCGGCAGTCGCCCGCTTGATGCCGGTGCCGAGCGCTGATTCAACCGTGCGAACGCCGGTGACCAGCTGGACGAGCTCATGCGGTTCCAATGATGCTTTGTGGTCCGGCCCGGGCAGTGAACGGTCCAGCGTAAAATGTTTTTCCAGGACGCAGGCTCCCAGAGCGACGGCCGCCATGCCGACTTCGATCCCCATGGTGTGGTCTGAGTAACCGACGGGTCGTCCAAATGCCGCCCGCAGGGTCGCCATGGCTCGCAGGTTCACGTCAGCCGGATCGGCTGGATAGTTGCTGACACAGTGCAACAGGACGAACGCACTGCCGTCAACGGACTCGATTGTCGAAACAGCATCTTCAACTTCTCCCAGACTGCACATCCCCGTCGAGACGATCAGGGGACGACGTTTGCCGGCCACATATTTGAGAAACGGAAGGTTTGTCATTTCACCGGACGGTAACTTGAAGATCTCGACACCCAGGTCCGCCAGCAGGTCTGCGCTGAGTTCGTCGAAGGGTGTTGACATGAATAAAATGTCACGCTCACGACAGTGGCTGACGAGCGTTTTGTGGGCCGAGTCAGAGAGCTCCAGCTGAGTGAGCATCTCCAGTTGAGACTGTTGTTTCCCCAGGTTCCTGATTTGATAGGCCGCCTGAGCTGCATCTTTCGTGGCGATCCGCGAGGCATTGAATGTTTGAAACTTCACGGCATCTGCGCCGGCCTCCGCTGCGGCGTCAATCAGCTGCAGTGCCCGGTCGACGCTCCCATTGTGATTGACACCGGCCTCCGCGATCACGAAACACGGATGTCCGACTCCGATCGTTCTGTCGCCCACCACAATTGAATCGTTTTGTGAGACCATGCTGATCTTCCCTGGCATCTAATTGTCTGATGACTCCGCAAGGTTATGCGGCGCGCCGGACTCGCTGACCTGGTCTTCGCGAAATAAGAAACTCAGCCAGTTCCAGGTCAAATTCAGAGTCGATATCGAGGGACCGTTCACGGGGAACCTCGATCGCACTGGCCTTGCTGTCGAAGATTGAGTCATATTGAAAGAGCGGGTCGCGTCGAGCGGCATAAGCCACCGCAGTCAGTTCGTAGACAGTTGGAGCATCCTGTCGACGCGTGATGTGACCGTCGGGCCGAATCGCCAGGTCAGCGCCGCCATCTTTCGCAATCGTGATCATATTGAAGTAAGGGTTGCAGCCGGACTCCGTCGCTGTCAGCACGATGTCAGCATCGCAACCCAGCAGTTTGTTGACCACCCGATCAATATCGGAGGGCGCTCGCAAAGGACAGGTGGGCGGGATGCTGACGAGGACATCCACCCGCTGATGTTCCCGCTGCTCCATCTCTTCGATCGCATGGCGCCATGCCCGCCGTTCCGGCACATCATCGGAAGCCAGATGAGCGGGACGCATAAATGGCACGTCCGCTCCGAAGTGCCGGGCAACCTCTGCGATTTCCGGATCGTCGGTCGACAGGAAAACGCGGTTCAGCGAGCGACTCGCCAGAGCCGCTTCAATGGCGTGCGCGATCAAAGGTTTGCCGCCCAAAAGTCGCAAATTCTTGTTGGGCAGGCCTTTGGAACCACCACGGGCAAACACAAATCCCAGTGTGTTTGGCATATTGACAGCGTTTCGAGATTGAACAGGGGACTCCATTCCACACCGTGGTTTAACTACGCAATGCCGGAAACTGAGTCAAGATCGAAACGAGAAGCCGGCGATGCAGCGGCAACGCCGTCGGCCCCTGAGCGGCCGTCCCCGAAACACGTTCGGTCAGAATGAATGTTCCAGCGTAAAGGCGGTGTCTTTCTCCATCGACGAGAGGATAAACAAGCCACCGTAAGCGCAAAACAATGATACGTACCCGAAGGCATCGCCGAGGACTGTGTCGCTGTTTTCAAAGATTTCATCCAGCCGCAGAGCACTCGGCAAATCGACCAGGTTTTCATATTCCAGCACGTTCTCATGAATTTCGCGGTTTCGGTCACAGTAGAGTCTGAAAATCAGCTTGACCGGCCCCTCCGGCTCCCCATAGATCTCAGAATACTGGGTGAGGTAGACCTTGGAGTTGAGCCGCGCAGAGACGGTTGCCCAGTGGAATCGCTTGGGCGGACGCTTTTCATGAACGATCCCCAGCGAACACTCGAATGGCAGCACGTTGCTTTCCAGTTCGCCGCTGATTGCTGTCACGATGCGAGCCGGCAGTTCTCCGTCCTGGCGGGCAAACGCGAGGCAGTCCTGCTCCGATTTCGACATCTCGATGAATGTCCCGCTGTCAAAACCGGTTTCCTGATCACCCAGCGTCCACGTGTAGGCGCCCTTCGTGAACTTCGGATACACGACCACTTTGCATTTCGTATTGTCGATGATATCTGCCGGAATCTTCATGTACGCCGGCTTCTCAGCCTGCAGTGTATTGGTGGAATGCGCCGTATAGTCGAAGTTGCTGTGAGTGACCTGGACGTGCCCGCTTGGAGCATGACGCCAGAGGATCAACAGTCGTGTGAATGACGAATGGTTATTGAAGTGGATCGTCGCCCAGCCATCCTCTCCACCGAGAAAACTTCTGTAACCGGGGCATAACTCTTCGAGTTCAAACCGAACGGTGGCATAGGGGGGGATTTCGCCGATTGGACATTCTGTCTCCTGGTTCTCTCCGTTGCGACTGGTGATAATGATTCTGGCGGTCTGCTTCTGTACAGGCAGATGGCCGTTGTGGAAGATCGCGAGGTTTTCGATGTCGTCAGCGCTTCGCAGTGTCCAGCAGCTTTCCCGTCCGGTGGTCAGGCTGTTCCCGTCTTCCAGTTCGGTCAGCGAATGATTGCGGCCATAGGAATGAACCATCGAAACCGATGTTTCCGTCTCGTAGATGGCCATGACAGCGGCGTACGGGATCCGCAGGTTTCGGTTGCCGAATGCTTCCACCTCAACGGAACCCTCTTCAATCTCGTCGACTGAGAAGTTGAGGACGTTTTGATCTTCGAAGTACCGCACATGCCGCCTGATCAGTTCCCCACGCATGCTCCTGATGGAAAACATCAGTCCGATCTGCAGCGAATTCTTGAAATCCCAGTAGTTTGACACGGTCATCGTCGTGTCAATGCCCGGTGGTTTGTAGAAAATCGCCGACGACCTGAACACGTTTCCGAATTCGGCTTTGTAGTTCTTGTCCTGATCAATGACGGATCCCATGGATTTGCCCCTGTTCGGTCCGTTGTAATTACGCTCAACAGGTTGATGAAGGCGCGTAGGAGACGACCACACAACACGGCCGGCTCAGGATGATCAATCGCCGTGCTGCCCGTTTTGTTTTTGCCGTGTCATCATGGGGTGCACTCAAAGAGGCGTGCAGTTCGGCAGCAGGGTAGAAATATTG
>JBDOMX010000598.1:0-14511 GCA_039831615.1 Planctomycetaceae bacterium | reverse complement strand
ACTTCTCGGATCCTGATGGCGATGACCTCACGTATACGATGACAGTGGTCAATGGCACGCCCGGGATCTTTGAACGACTCACCATCGACGCACTCAACGGGAACGTAACTGTTGAGCCAAATGAAAATCAATTCGGGGCTGTCGACGTCCGAGTGACAGCCACCGACGCAGAAGGCTTATCCGTACCCGCTGACTTCACAATCACAATTCAGCCGGTCAACGATCGTCCGATCGTTTCCGATGTGTATTACGTGATGCCAGCTGGCGGCACGCTCTCGGTCGCGGCTCCAGGCGTGTTGGGGGCTGCATCAGACGCGGACGGAAATCCATTGATGGCCAGCATGATAACGGCGCCAGGCAATGGCACGATGGTCTTCAATCCTGATGGTTCGTTTTCATGGACGCCCGAAGACAACTACGCAGGGACAGCCTCGTTTACGTTCATCGCCACAGATGGAACGCTCGACAGCTCTGTGGCAACAGTGACGATCTCTGTTACCGGTGGTGTTGCTCCGCCGCCCGCACTCGCGGGTAACGATTCCGAAGCGTCAGAATCGGAGAGTGAATCTGAATCGGATGGCGATGAAGTGGTGACTCCTGATGAGTCAGCGACTGCTCAACCAGATGGACCGAGTCTATCAGGAAGTGCCACGTCTCCGTCCGACGGATCGTCTCAGACCAATCAGTCCGAAACAGATGGAGCTGCCTTGTTGTTATTGCAGCAGCGGGACGATGCGGCATTTACACTGGCTGCGATTGGAGAGGTGGATGCAGCTGCAGCCGGTCGGCTGGAAGCAACCATTTTGGATTCATCAAACTTCCAGCAGCACTCCGGACATGACACTGCGTTGAGCAGTCTGTCGGGGAAGGTTGCAGAACTAGCCGCGACCCACCTGCGAACACAGTTCTATTCCCAGTTCTCTGATGACACCGGGGCATTCAGTCAATCGCTGGATGAGTTTGAGGACGGCATTGCATCAGAACTGAACTTCGACCGGGCGGTGATTGGATCAGTCACCGCCGTGGGCTCGGGGCTGGCTGTCGGTTCGGTCATTTGGGCCGTGCGTAGCGGACTGCTTCTCTCTGGTCTGTTGGCTCAGATGCCAATCTGGACGATGTTCGACCCACTGATGGTGATTGACGGAGTCACTGGCGACGAGGAAGACGGAGATTCGATTCAGGACATCGTTGATCGTCAGCCCGAGAAGCCATCGGAGCCGGAACTGACTTGAGGAACCGGATAGTCATGCATCACGGATCGATACCGGTCTGACACAAACAATCATCACGTTGAAGAGTGATTTTCCCCTTACGCTGGACGCGTCATCATGAGAAGAATGGCATCAGGAACAAGAATTTCGGTTGGTCTGGTCTGCTCAATGCTGGGCATTCTGACGTTAGCTCACACCATCGGTGTGCTCCCGGATCAGGAAAACATTGATATTCGCCATCGGGTACAGACTTCTGAAGCACTGGCGTTCAGCACCTCTGCCATGCTTGCCTCAAATGACCGAGTCGGGACGGAAGCCGTCCTCAGCGGACTGGTCAAACGCCGCGAGGATCTCCTTTCCGCAGCCGTTGTCAGTCGTGACGAAGGGACCATCATTGAGGTTGGTGAACATGTCCAGAACTGGCCCGGAGACCTCGGTGAAGCCTCCAACGATCAATTCATGCAGGTGCCATTGTCACGGCCCGATGATTCAGAGTGGGGCCGTATCGAACTCCGTTATACGCCGGTGCTCGGAGAGGGACTGCTGGGTTCGCTGGGAACACAGTTTAATCTGTTGCTGCTGTTCTGCGGACCTGTGGGATTCATCATCTTTCGCACCTTTCTGCGGTTTGTTTTGAAGAACCTCGACCCGTCAAAGGCAGTGCCCCGTCGAGTCCAGGAAGCCCTGGACATCCTTGCGGAAGGTCTCATGATCGTGGGAGTCGATGGGCGCGTGCTGCTCGCCAACAATGCATTGGCGACCATGACCGGGAACACTCCTGAAAGGATGATCGGTATTCGGGCATCCAAACTCGGTTTTGTACTGAATGCCGATGGGAAAGGTTTTCCCTGGATGAAATCGCTGGAAGAACAGCGGTCATTGGCAAATGTTTCGATGTTGCTGGACGCGGCGGACGGCACTCAGCGTGTCTTTAACGTCAACTGCTCTCCACTCCTGGGTAACGAAGGGAAGTATCGCGGCGTTATGGTGACGTTCGACGACGTCACGCGGTTGGAACAGAACAAGGCCGAACTACGAACAGCCAAAGAAGATGCCGAAACGGCCAACCAGGCCAAGAGTGATTTCCTGGCGAACATGAGCCACGAGATTCGTAACCCGATGAACGCGATCGTCGGCTTCACCGATATCCTGCGCCGCGGACTGGAAGACGGACCACAAACACGTATTGACTATCTGAACACCATTCATTCCAGCGGAACGCACCTGGTTGGCCTGATTAACGATATTCTGGACCTTTCCAAGATCGAAGCCGGCCGCATGGAGCTGGAAATTCGCGAATGTTCACCGTGGCAAATCGTCTCAGACGTCGTGGCTGTCATGCAAGCCAAGGCACAGGAGCAGAAGCTTCTGCTTGAAATTGATGTTCGTGGTCAAATCCCTCAGACGATTCAATCAGATTCCATGCGGCTTCGGCAGATCCTGATGAACCTCGTGGGCAACGCCATCAAATTCACACACCAGGGCAGCGTCAGCCTCGTCGCAGAACTCGAAGATTCAGCAGGGCAACCGCAACTGAAATTCGAAGTCATTGATACGGGCATCGGCATGACTCCAGAACAGTGTGACAGGATCTTCGAAGAGTTCGTGCAGGCTGACAGTTCGGTAACGAGACGTTTCGGTGGGACGGGATTGGGACTCGCAATCAGTAAGCGTCTGACCGAGGCCCTGGGTGGAATGATCGAGGTGACCAGCTCCCCGGACAAGGGCAGCACCTTTTCCTTCTCCGTGGAAACTGGTGACCTGACGGGCATCAGAATGCTGGACCGTCGGCAGGCCACTGAAAGTCTGCGGACGGATCAAAGTCAGCGGACGGGGTTACAGATTCATTTCAAGCCCGCACGTGTCCTCGTCACCGACGATACGCCAGCGAACAGAAAGCTGGTTGATCTGGTTCTGCGTCAGGCAGGACTAACAGTTGACGAAGCAGAAGACGGCCTTGCGGCGGTGAACATGGTCGCCGACGGCCATTATGACCTGCTGTTGATGGATATGCAGATGCCCGTGATGGATGGATTTACCGCGACATCACGACTGCGGGAATCCGGCGTCGAACTACCAATCATTGCCCTGACTGCGAACGTGATGCAAAGCGACAGGGAAAGATGCGAACTGGCCGGATGCACAGGATTTCTGACGAAACCCATCGAGATTGATGTGCTGCTGGCGACCCTGGCAGAATTCCTGCCGACCTGCCCGGCGCCGCCACAGGTTCAGAGCACCTCGCCAGAATCTGCGAGGACGCAGCCAGCGGCAGACCCTGCAAATCCGCCGCCGTCGGCTGAGAAGAGCGCATCGACAGATCTCTCGCGACAAACAGTGGTCCCCGGCAGGAGCCCCATCCAGTCGACGCTGCCCACGGAAATCCCCGAGTTCCGGGACATTGTCGACCGATTTGTGGATAGCCTTGATCCAATGACGAGACAGATGCAGCAGGCGTGGAACATCCGGGATTTCGAAGAGCTCATGCAATTGTCTCATAAGCTCAAAGGTACCGGCGGAACTGTCGGTTTTGCCGAATTTACAAGACCGGCCGAGCAGCTCCAGCAACGCGCTCAACATCAGGTTGAAGACGATGTCGAGGGTCTCCTGCTGGAACTGCAGGAACTGTCGGCGGCCGTTCAGCGTCCCGACGGAGTTCTGTCCGGCTCCTGACAACGTCGTCGATGCACCGCGTCGATCCGGCCCGCGTCCCAGCGGAAGCGAGCCAAACCGTGACGCAAGTCTGTTGATGCTGCGCCAATGCAGTCAGGTCCTCGGCGTGTTCGCGCGTCGGCCGTTCGGGTGCTGCCGGTCCTGTTGGAAACTTCGATTCTCACGAGCATGCTGACGTTCAGCGGCACCAAATCGCTGATCTCACCGACGTCCTGGGAGATGCCGAGCTAGCTTTGCTGAGTGGACCCGCATCCTCACAGAAACCTGGGAACCGAGATGTCGACGGATACTCAAGCCGATCCACGATCAGCGCTGGCGCAGCTGCGTTCCACAATCGCATCGCTGGGCGCGATTCGTCACGCGCCGATTCATAACGGCGACGCAGCCGTTGCCGGACAGTTCGAACACAAGGGGTCGACGTCGGCAGCAGTCGCAGAGCCGAACCTGGAACAGGACAAGAAGATCGAGTTGAACACCACGGACGAGTCAGATTCTGCAGGCAGTCCCGTGGTTTCTTTTCAGCCATCTCCATCCAGGGTCTTTGAGCTTCCGCCGGAGTTCATCGAGCCGGACGAAGAATCGTCGGTCGCGGACGAGCCAGTTCGGGAAACCGAGCCGGTTTCGCCGTCACCGGAGCCAGGTTTAACCGAGCACCAGGAAAGTGTCGTGATCAGGCAGGCAAATAAGGACGCCCGCATCATGCTGGTGGACGATGAGCCACTGAACGTGATGACATTCCGCCAGCACCTGAAACAGGAAGGCTACTCCGACTTCATTACAACCAGCAATGCCGTCGAAGCGCTGGCAATGGTACGTGGCGAGAACCCGGACGTCGTCCTGCTGGACATCAACATGCCACAGGTCAGCGGACTGGACATTCTTCGGGTGATGGGACTGGATCCCGGGTTGCAGCATATTCCGGTCCTGGTGCTCACGGCCACCACCGACCCGGCGATCCGGAAGAAGGCACTGGACCTGGGCGCGAGCGACTTCCTGACCAAGCCGGTCGACCCGAACGAGCTGCTGCCCCGTGTCCGCAACGCCCTGATTCTGAAACAGCACTTCGACATGGTTTCCGGAGAGACCGCTCGACTGGAGCAGCAGGTCGAGCGCCGCACCCGTCAGCTGGAAGCCACACGCCAGCAGCTGATATTGAGTCTGGCTCGTGCCGCCGAACATCGGGACAACGACACTGGCAACCACGTCCTGCGCGTTGGTCGCTACAGCGCCATCGTCGCTGCGGAACTGGGGTATCCGGAAAAGCGTCTGTTGATGCTCGAGCAGGCGGCTCAACTGCACGACGTCGGAAAGATTGGCATCCCTGATTCGATTCTCTTTAAACCTGGCAAACTTGACCCGGACGAGTATGAACTGATCAAGAAGCACTGTGCGCTCGGCAAACAGATCATCGAGCCCATCTCAGAAAAAGACTTCGCCATCCTGAAGACACACACTCGCCGCGGTGAGTCGTTGCTGCACGTGCGTTCCTCGCCGCTGCTGATGCTTGCTGCCCGCATCGCTCAGACCCACCATGAGAAATGGGATGGCACAGGCTATCCGCTTGGCCTGTCCGGCAATGACATCCCTCTTGAAGGCCGCATTGTGGCGGTCGCAGACGTTTTCGATGCGCTTTCGAGTGCCCGTCCGTACAAGAAACCGTTCTCAAGAGTGCAGTGCTTTGAAATCCTGAAATCGGGCCGTGGCCAGCACTTTGATCCGTGTGTCCTTGATGCTTTCTTTGCTCGCTCCGAGGAAATCATCGATACACAATTGTTGCTGATGGACGAAGAGCACCGGGTGACTGGTGAAGAATTCACCGTGGATGGCCCCGCTGAACCTTCCGCGTAAACCGGATCCGCACACTCTGCTGCTTTTGATCCAAAAAATGGCGGCTGGTACGCTCGCATCCCGTTGCCCCAGCGAAGACACTGACGCTGGCACATTGTTTTGACGTCCAGACTGACTCGGAGCGCATCTATGTCGTCACTCGATCTACTCAAAAAACACACTGTCGTCGTCGCAGATACCGGCGATATTGATGCCATCGCTGAGCATCAGCCACAGGACGCCACGACGAATCCGTCGCTCCTGTGGAAAGCAGCCCGCATGCCGCAGTACCGAACGTTGGTGGATGATGCCATCCGGCGCGGTCTCAAATCAGCTTTCGGCCACGGGGATCCGGTCGACGACGTCATCGATCAGCTGGCTGTGACGTTCGGTTGTCGAATTCTGGACCTGATTCCAGGACGCGTCTCGACGGAAGTCGATGCTCGCCTGAGCTTTGAAGAAGACGCCACCGTTGCTCGCGCCAACAGGTTGATCGGTTTGTACAGCGAGGCCGGCATTCACAGCGACCGAATTCTCATTAAAATCGCCAGCACGTGGGAAGGAATCCGTGCGGCCGAACGCCTCGAGAAAGCTGGCATTCACTGTAATCTGACACTGCTGTTTGGCTTCGGACAGGCGGTCGCCTGTGCCGAAGCCGGTGTGACCCTGATCAGCCCCTTCGTCGGTCGTATCTATGATTGGTACAAGGCCGATCAGGGGGTCGATGATATTCCCGCGGACCAGGACCCCGGTGTGGCCTCGGTCACCCGCATCTTCAACTATTACAAAAAGCACGGTTTTAAGACGGAAGTGATGGGCGCAAGCTTCCGACGGAAGGAGCAGATCGCCGGACTGTGCGGCTGTGATCTGCTGACGATTTCCCCGGCGCTGCTGTCTGAGCTGGCTGCGTCGGATGAAGACGTCCCGCCACAACTGGACGCCTCGGCGGCCAAACTCGCCGACATCCCTGCCATCGAAATGAATGAACCTGCCTTCCGCTGGATGCTCAACGAAGATGCGATGGCCACTGAAAAGCTGGCCCAGGGAATCCGCAGCTTTGCCGGTGACCTGGATCAGCTGCGACACTGGCTGGCGGAACAGCTCGAAACGGCGCCCGCTTCCGCATAGCCCCCCGGACCGGTCGTGCCTCTAAAGATCAGAACGGTGCGACAGCCGTCCCGTTGACGCCCCCTGCTTCCCCGGTTCCCAGCCGACGATTCAGAACACGGAGTGCCCTGAACCGATGAAAACCGTGGGACTCATTCCGGCACGACTTCAATCGACACGTCTGCCGCGCAAACTGTTGCTGACCGAAACCGGAAGACCACTCATCCAATATGTGTGGGAACAGGCAATGGCCTGCGATGAACTCAGTGAAGTCATTGTGGCGACGGATAGCGAAGAAATCGCAGATGCCGTGCAACAATTCGGCGGACGAGCCGAATTGACGGGCGATCATCCCAGCGGTACCGACCGTATTGCTGAGGTTGTTCGTCGCAGTTGTTTGGATGCAGATTACATCGTCAATCTGCAGGGCGATGAGCCGGAACTGGAGCCGGAAACGATCGCTCGGCTTGTGCATGTGCTGCGCAACTCATCCTGCGAGATGGCCACGATCGCAACTCCTTTTCGTGACGTGCATGCCGTCCGGGATCCTTCCTGCGTGAAGGTCGTGTTGAATGATCGCTCAGAGGCAATGTACTTCAGCCGACATCCGATCCCGTTTGCCCGTGATCGGAGCGTCGACGACATCCTGACCGAATCACCGGGACGCTATCTGCTGCATCTCGGAATGTACGCGTACCGTACGGAGTTCCTGCTGCAGCTGACCAACATGCCACCCGGCCAGCTGGAATTGATCGAAAAGCTGGAACAGCTGCGAGCTCTGCAGGCTGGCGCACGGATCGCTGTCACCACTGTGGCTTCGGCGGCGATCGGTATTGATACTCCCGAAGACTACGCGGGCTTTGTGGCACGATGCAAAACGTGAGCCGTCGCGTGGGCTGATCGGCCCTCTGTGCACGACGCATCTGACGCTGCTGAGTGTGCCATGAGGATACAGCCGCATCCACGATTGTACGGGCCAAATTGTGCCCATCGACTCTGCATTCGACGGTAGGTTCCGATCGACTCCCGCTGGTTTGAAAGCACCGAAATTGTTCGTTCTTCAGAGTTTTTTCTAGTGTCAGACGACTTGTGGCCCGATCTAGTGAGTATACTACATTTTGTGTTGACAGTTTTATTAGACCCACTATATTGGGATCTGTCGTGATTTAGTGCGGATCATTTCAGTGGGCGTTCAACTCCATTTTAATGCCGCAACGTGTTGGTAGTTGAGCAGTTGAGTGATTCTGCGACAGTGGTTTGACAGCCGCTTCAGCATCCTTATCTTGCTCTTCCGCAAGGAGGCCCTGGAGGTCGACAGGAAGTCGAATCAACCCACCATTCTGTAGCTCTTTGAGGGCCGGCCAGTGCGTCGGTTTTCTGCTTCAGCAATTGCCTGCTGAAACTCCCGGAATCATCCAGGCGTTGGCTGCTGCGCGGTGGGTCGTCGAATCATTCGGAGTGATTCGGCACGGTAATAAGGAGTGCCATTGCACGACGCATGGCTGTTCACCTGGATGAAGACCGACTTTGAGGAGACGTTCGAATGATTCGAGCACGTACAGAATGGGTTATCCGTAAACGTGATGGTCGTACAGTTCCTTTTGATTCGGGACTGATTGGAATAGCGATCGCCAATGCCTTTCGGGCAGAACAGAATCTTGCCGATCAGCAGCCGCTGGATTCTGAGACGGACGATGAAATCCGCAGCATCACCGAAGATGTTGCCTCGGAGCTGTCAGCGGAAGCTGGAGATGTGTCCGGAACCGACGTTGAACGTGTTCAGGACATGGTTGAGATGCGAGTGATGAAACGTGGCCATTTGCAAGTGGCCCGTCGCTATATCGTATATCGCGCAGAACGCGCGAAAATCCGATCTCTGCTGCCAGAGGACAGTCTGGATGCATTGGCTGAACCGGCCACTCCGAAGCTGAGGGTTCGTCTGGAAGACGATGGACGCGTCGACTTTGATGCAAACCGCGTTCGTCGCCGCTTTAAGTTTGCCTGCAGTGATCTGCCGGACTGCAGTGTCGATGATCTGCTTGAAGAAGTCATGAAGTCGGTGTACGACGACATTTCAGTGGCAGAAATCTATCGCGCCATGATTCTGGCAGCTCGCACGCGGATCGAACAGGACCCTGCCTACGACATCGTCGCAGCACGCCTGCTGCGAATGGTGATCGCCAATGAATCACTGGGAAGCGTTCCCGATGTTCCGGAAGATCTCGATCGCCTGTACCGCAATCAGTTCGAACACTATGTGATCGACGGGATCGTTGCCGATCGTTTGACCCCTGATCTGCGTCAGTACGATCTCACCCGGATTGCAGCAGCGCTCCATCCGGATCGAGATTATCTGTTCAAGTATCCAGGGCTGCAGGCTGTTTACGATCGTTATCTCCTGCACATTGACGGACGGCGGATCGAAATGCCGCAGTACTTCTGGATGCGGGTCGCGATGGGCCTGGCCATCAATGAGCCGGACCGCGAAGAGCGGGCCATTGAATTCTACAACATCCTGTCCTCCATGCGGTTTACATCCGCCACGCCAACGCTGTTCAATTCAGCCACCAATCATCCCCAGCTGAGTTCCTGTTATCTGTCCACGGTCAGTGATGATCTCGAACACATTTTTAAGTGTGTTTCGGACAACGCCAAACTCAGTAAATGGGCTGGCGGTCTCGGTAATGACTGGACCAGCATTCGTGCGACCAATGCCCATATTAAAGGTACCAACGGTCGAAGTCAGGGCGTGATTCCGTTCCTGAAAGTCGTCAATGATACGGCGGTTGCCGTCAACCAGGGCGGTAAACGCAAAGGTGCCGTTTGTTCGTATCTTGAAACGTGGCATCTGGATATTGAGGAGTTCATGGAACTCCGTAAGAACACCGGGGACGACCGTCGTCGTACGCACGACATGCATACGGCCAACTGGATTCCCGACCTGTTCATGAAACGCGTTCAGCTGAATCAAAACTGGACACTGTTCAGCCCGAACGACGTGCCCGATCTCCACGATCTGTACGGCAAGGCCTTTGAGGAACGCTACATCGAGTATGAGCGGATGGCCGAGGCAGGTCGGATCCAGATGACTCGCGAGATTCCCGCTGTGGAGCTTTGGCGAAAAATGCTGACTCGGGTCTTCGAAACCGGGCACCCGTGGATCACATTCAAAGATCCATCCAACATCCGGTCGCCGCAGGACCATACGGGTGTGGTGCACAGCAGTAATCTCTGTACAGAAATCCTGCTGAACACGTCACCGGAAGAGACGGCTGTCTGCAACCTGGGATCCATCAATCTGCCGGCTCACATTGTGGACGGCCAGCTGAATCTCACGATGCTGGAGGAAACGATTCGCACTGCCATGCGGATGCTGGACAACGTGATCGACATCAATTTCTATCCAACCGACGAAGCTCGCAACTCGAACCGTCGGCATCGTCCGGTCGGACTCGGCCTGATGGGATTCCAGGACGCTTTGGCGAAGATGAGCTTCAGCTATGCGAGCGACGAGGCCGTGGAATTCGCCGACCGAAGTATGGAGGCCATTTCGTGGTTCGCCATCATGGCATCGTCACAACTGGCGGCCGAACGGGGCACGTATGAATCCTATGCCGGTTCGAAATGGGATCGTGGGCTGTTGCCCATTGATACGATCGACAGCCTGGAGCAGGAACGCGGAGTGCCCGTGGAGATGGATCGTTCCAGAACCATGGACTGGGATGCTGCCCGAAAGGCTGTCGCTGCCAATGGCATGCGAAACAGTAACTGCATGGCGATTGCTCCCACGGCGACGATTTCCACCATCATCGGTGTATCGCAGTCGATTGAGCCGATCTACAAGCATCTGTACGTGAAGAGTAACCTGTCGGGCGAATTCACCCATGTGAACACGTCACTCGTCAGTGAGCTCAAAGAACGTGGCTTATGGGATGCGGAAATGCTCGACGCCCTTAAGTACTATGACGGCACATTGTCAGAGATTGAGCGCATTCCGGCCGATATTCGAGCTCGTTTTCTGACGTCGTTCGAAGTCGATGCAAAGTGGTTGATTGAATGTGCATCGCGTCGCCAAAAATGGATCGACATGGGCCAGTCACTCAATCTGTACATGAGCGAGCCGAGTGGCCGTAAACTGCACGACATGTATTTTTTGGCATGGAGCAAGGGGCTGAAAACAACCTACTACCTGCGAACGCTGGCAGCAACTCAGATTGAAAAATCAACGGTCGACGTCAACAGGTACGGTGTGCAACCCCGCTGGATGAAGAGCAAGAGTGCATCCAGCGACATTGCAGTCGACCGCAGTGCCGATGATGAACAACGACATGATGGACCGGAGGAACCCGTCGGCCAGCCTCATGCGATCCCTGCTACCGACATGTCGTCCGTGCAGGCCTGCAGCCTGGATGATCCGGACTGCGAAGCCTGTCAGTAATTGTTTTTGATTGCGCAGATCCGCATGCCTGACCGCCGGTCGGGCATGGACGGGTCGCGTACATCGGCGGCAATTCGGGTCGCCATTTATTCGCCAGCCAGTCCGTTGTCTCTTCGTTCTTAACTCCGCACAGTTTTTAACTCAGCACAAGGGTGTCATGATGACCACTTCCGCATCAACTGAACAGGAAATCCTCACCGGAGCCGACGGACGTTTTAAGGCCAGTGAAAAACGGCTGATTAATTGCGCACAGGTGGATGTCAACCAGCTGATGCCCATTAAGTACCAGTGGGCGTGGGAACATTATCTCAACGGTTGCGCCAACCACTGGATGCCAACAGAAGTTCCGATGAATCGAGACGTCGAAATCTGGCGTTCCACCAAACTGACTGACGATGAACGCCGCGTCATCATGTGGAACCTGGGCTTCTTTTCGACGGCAGAATCACTGGTTGGAAACAATCTCGTCCTTGCAATTTTCAAGCACGTCACGAACGCGGAATGTCGCCAGTATCTGCTGCGACAGGCGTTCGAAGAAGCTGTCCACACGCACACATTCCTGTATGTGGTGGAGAGCCTGGGGCTGAACGAGAGCGAAATCTTCAACATGTATCGGGAAATCCCGACCATCGCAAAGAAAGACGCTTTCGAAATGGAGCTCACCGCAGAAGTGCTCGACCCGGATTTCACCACTGATACGTTTGAAGGCCGTCAGGCATTTCTGAAGAATCTCATCGGCTACTACGTCATCATGGAAGGCGTGTTCTTCTACAGTGGGTTCGTCATGATGCTGTCATTCCACCGCCGCAATCTCATGACAGGCATCGGTGAGCAGTTTCAGTACATCCTGCGTGACGAAACGATTCACCTGAACTTCGGTGTCGATCTGATCAACGGAATCAAGGCAGAAAACCCCGAACTCTGGTCACCCGAATTTCAGGATGCCATGACAGAACGTATTCGCACTGCCGTCGAGCTGGAAATTGAATACGCAGAATCATGCCTGCCGCGCGGTGTCCTTGGTTTGAATGTCGAGTTGTTCCGCGATTATGTCCAGCACGTCGCCGATCGCCGACTGGAACGCATCGGTCTGCCGGCCCAGTACGGTTCGCCGAATCCTTTCCCGTGGATGAGTGAAACGATTGACCTGTCCAAGGAAAAAAACTTCTTCGAAACCCGGGTCACCGAGTACCAAAGCGGTGGTTCACTCAGCTGGGACTAGACTCCGTCCCACGGCAGAGTCGCGGACCCTGTGGCAACCGATGACATCGCGTCCTGGCGGATATCAATCAGTTTGGAAGCCCGGCTTTGTCAAAGGCCGGGCTTCTTTACGATGCTGATTCCACACACTCCATGGGGCCATGCCGGCCGTGTCAAAGAAAATACAAGTCCCAATTGACAATGACCGCCTCTGCCACCATCTCAGTCAGCAGCTGAATGTTCAAGTCAGCCAGTTAGCGCAGGCCCTGCGACTGCTGCAGGATGGACGAACAATCCCGTTCATCGCTCGGTATCGTAAAGACACCACCGGTGGACTGGACGAACGGCAGTTGCGGATGGTCGAGGATGCCTTGACAGAGGCTCAGCAGCTGGAAGACCGACGCACCACAATTCTCAAAGCGCTCGCAGCGAAAGACATCCCGGAATCGGTGCTCACTGCCATCCGCGAATGTGACAGTCGATCAGAGCTGGAGCAGCTCTATTTGCCGTGGCGAAGCAAACGCAGGACTCGAGCCGATCTCGCACGAGAGCGAGGACTCGGTCCCTTGGCGCGTCTGCTCACAGAACAAACGGCGACCGGACCGGCTCACGCGATTCTGAGTCCGTTCCTCAGCCCGGAAAAAGACGTGCCCGACGAGGAAGCGGCGCTAAGCGGAGCCTGTGACATCGTTGCGGAAGAATGGGCGGCGCAAGGCCAATTGCAATTGTGGATGCTGGAACGATCACGCCATGGCACAATTCAGTCGCGAGTTAAAAGAGGCCAACGGGACGACCGCAGTCCGTTCCGCGACTACTTCGACCATACAGAACGGGTGACTAATGCTCCGGCTCATCGAATTCTGGCAATGCTGCGCGGAGTCAATGAAGGTGTTCTGAATGTCACCCTGCAACTGGACGATGACTGGATTTTACCACGACTGGAAAGTCGTTTCGTCCGCAACCGACAATTCATCTTCGCTGAACAGTTGCGCACAACGGCAGCCGATTGTTATCGAAGGCTGCTGCGCCCGGCCACGCAGACAGTGGTGCTGCAGCAGTTGCGCGAACGAGCTGAATGCGACTCAATCGAAGTGTTCGGGACGAATCTGCGTGAAATGTTGATGGCCCCGCCGGCGGGTGCTCGAGCGACCATCGGTCTGGATCCTGGTTTTCGGACCGGCTGCAAGCTGGCGGTCGTCGATTCGATGGGCGGCTACGTCACCCATGACACGATTTACCCGACACCACCTCGCAACGATGTGAAGACCGCTGCAGAACGATTGCTGGAACTGATTCGACGCCATGACGTAGAGCTGATTGCAATTGGCAATGGAACGGCATCGCGAGAAACTCACAGTTTCGTCAAATCCGTGATTTCGGAACACCACGTGAATGTACAGTGCTCCGTGGTCAGTGAGTCGGGTGCATCCATTTATTCAGCCAGCGAGACCGCCATCGAAGAATATCCGGAACTGGATGTCACGATTCGAGGTGCGATCAGTATCGCGCACCGACTGCAGGACCCGATGGCGGAACTGGTGAAGCTGGATCCCGCCACGATCGGAGTTGGTCAGTATCAACATGACGTGAACCAGCGTGAACTTGGCCGCGTCCTCGATCGTGAAGTCGAATCATGTGTCAGCCGTGTCGGCGTGAATCTGAATACTGCCAGCCGAGCACTCCTGGCACGAGTGTCCGGGATCGGACCTTCTCTGGCGGATCGAATTGTACAGCATCGGCAGCAACATGGTCCGTTTCGAAATCGCCGAGCGCTGCATGACGTACCGAAACTTGGCCCGGTGGCATTTGAACAGGCATCAGGATTCCTGAGAATCACCGATGGTGACAGTGTCCTGGACAATTCGGCCGTGCATCCCGAATCGTATGCAGTGGTAGACCGAATGGCGGCTCGCTTAAAACAGCCGCTGGACAGCCTGATCGCGAATGCAGAGCTGCTGGATTCAGTGGATCCACATGAGTTCGCATCGCAACACACCGGCCTGGCGACCGTGATGGATATCGTGGCAGAACTCAAGCGTCCGGGGAGAGAGCCGC
>JBDOMX010000184.1:0-3237 GCA_039831615.1 Planctomycetaceae bacterium | reverse complement strand
AGTCCGCCATTCAAAAGCAGCGCGGTGCGATCCGCAACGCGGCGCGCCTGAAACAGATTGTGCGTGGCCCAGACGACGGTCATTGGACGTTCCTGCCGGATCTGACAGATCGTTTCTTCCACTTTGGCGACATGAGCCGGGTCGAGGTGCGCGGTCGGCTCGTCGAGGAGTAAAACGTCAGGTTCGATTGCCAGCGCACGTGCCAATGCGACAAGCTGAACTTGCCCCCCTGAGAGCGTCTGAGCCGACTGCGACGCGATCTCGTTCAGCCCCAATCGGTCGAGAACTTCTTCTGTTTTTTGAGTTCGGTCTCGGATTCCTCGCAACCGCAGGCCATACTCCACGTTCAGCCGCACACTACCTGTCAACAAGATGGGACGCTGGTGAACCAGAGTGATACGGCGGCGGGTCGCCAACGGAAGATCGGTCGAGACGAACGGCGAGTTATCGAAGCAAGCTTCACCGCCGGTCGAGTTTTCTAAACCTGCCAGCAGCCGTAGCAACGTGCTTTTTCCAGCCCCTGTCGGCCCGAGTAGCCCCAACACTTCGCCATGCCGCACATCCAATTGGAGAACGTGGAGCATGAAGGTCGAACCGTGGCTCTTCCGCAAATCTCGCAGTCGGTACAGCGATCCATCCGTCATGCTGGAAACCTGCTCCCCTGCAATCGGACGATAATGAGATTCACCAGCAGTGCCATCAACAGAAGGGCTCCGCCGAGCGCTAGTGCGAACTCGAAGTTGCCCTTTCCGGTTTCGAGTACGATCGCTGTCGTCAAGACTCGTGTGTGTCCCTGTATGTTACCCCCGATAATAAGCACCGCCCCGACCTCGGAAATGCTTCGGCCGAACGCCGCCGCTACCGCGAAAACAACCCCGTGGTGTGCCTCCCACAGGATCGTCCAGCGGCACTGCCGTTCGCTCGCCCCGAGTGTTCTGATCTGCTCGGGAAGTTCAGTGGGAACGGCGGCCACCGAAGACATCGTAATCCCGATCACGAACGGTAGAGCCAGAATCGTTTGGGCGGCAATCATAGCCTCGGTCGTAAACATCCAGCCCAAAAATGCGAACGGTCCGCTATGTGACAGCAGAATGTACAACACGAGCCCTACAACAACCGGTGGAAACGCCATACCGGTGTGTATGATCGCTGACAGCAGCCGCTTTCCTCGATGCCGCGACAGCCCCAACCAGACGCCGCAGGGAATCCCAATAAACGAACTGATGAGCACCGCCGTTCCCGAAACCCGTAGCGACAGCCAGAGAATCGACCAGATGTCGGCAGCAAATAACGCCATCGCCTCAATCTCCCATCAATCTTTCGCTCGCGGAAAAAGGCATCTTAGCGGTATTTCCCGCGATACGTACTCCGATCCACGCTCCTCTACCAGGTCGTCGCCAGCGGCGCGTCGGAATAGAAATATGAGCGGATGTTGCGAATTGCGCGCGGAGCAGGATACCGCACGAGCTGTCAGAGGGACAACGAATGCTGATAAGGCTCGATTCTGTTCGCGAAACTCGTCAAATCGCGGACACCAAATCAAACGACCGTTTTCGCGGACTCTGCACGCGCCAGCGGAACCCATACGCGGTGGAGCCGGTCATCGACAGATGGCAAAGGATGCCGTTCACCGACGATGACATCGATGATAGCCGACTCGTCCAGATTTAGGCTGGTGGCAAGGTCCGTTTTCAGATCACTTGCGGGCACAGCCTTGCACGGCACGTCCCACGTTTGCTGGTTGGCAAGCTCTTCAAGCCGTGCAAGCACATCGGGAAAATGTGCCACGAGCAGAATGGCGACCGTCTCAGACCTTGAGCGTTCTTCTGCCTCCTTGGCCAGCCCGGTGAACTTGGCATCGGTCGTCATCCAGATGTGATCGGGGACGACTTCGACGTTCGTTCGCTTCTTGCCGCCGAACAGGGCATTGAAGAATCCCATTAACGCTTCTCCTTTTCTTTAAAACGGTGTGACGTAAGTTCACAACACCCCTCAAGTCTACATCCCCTGCATTTAACGGTCGGCGGAGTTTTTTGGCCCTACGCCATCGGAACCATCCGGTGCATTGGGAGCATCCGGCGGTTTCCTCATGCTGGGATGGGCGTGCCTGGATGTCGACAGTTGCCATGCCAACAAGCAGTGTTGCGGGGCATGAGGATCGTACATCAGCGGCACTTGCCGATTTTGCTCTTGAGCCTTCCAGACCTCTTCGATGATGTCACTCGAAAGTGTAACAACGCTGATTGTCGGTGTACCCATGGCTTCATATTGGACCTGGACCCGATAACGTGTTGTTGATGACTGTAGAATGGCCCTGGTGACCGATTGGATAAACCCCGATGTGACCTGGCCATGGCTCAGGAGCCGCAATCGCTTGCGGCGAAACCACCTGGCGGCCCAAAGCAGGACACTCCCCAGCATGAGTGGAATGCCAACCAACCAGAGGGCCTCTGTGATGGGAGCGACGAACAGGGCCATGATCGAAATACAACTCGCGAACAAAAAGAACGCTCCGAAGATCGCTAACATGTACGCTGGGAAAATGTGCGGTCTGGCGATTTGCTTCGGCACGGAACGCGGAACCGGTTGCTTCAGGAATGCCGTGGCTTCCGAATCAGAAACCACAGCTGGTCGCAGCTTGTCCAACAGACCTGTTGGCGAACATGTTTCTTGTGGTACAGCAGATGTGTCCACATGACGGCATGCGGCCGCGAATAGCGAGAAGAGCTCGCGGGCCTGATTCGAGAAGAGTATGCGACTCGCTGCGGAGAGGTGCTTGCGCTGCGGAGCGGCTACGATTAACCAATCACCTTCTCCGCCAATCTCGCAGCCGTCTCGGGCACTGAAGTGATCCAGAAGCGACTTGTCGAACAGCTGCGTCACAAGATGTCGCGAGCAGCCACTCAAATGGTACGTGTCGGAAAATCGAGTGTAATCGGCAAAGCGAATGTCCTGAAGATCGATCATTGTTTTGAGAAGTCCTAAGCCCATCCGTCTTCGCTGCAAAATGAACTGTGGCAAGGACAGCCCCGAGTGTTGGAAGGCGGCGATTGTCCGGCGCTCCACCTGGCCGTCCTCTTGCATGTCGTCGACGGAAAGATCGCCAATCCAGAGTGAAGTTTGGCGGTCTTCTTCGACCAGCTTCATGACGTCCCTCAGCGACGCGAGGCCGAGTTTTCCAAGCAGGGTCTTAGTCCGCTCGGCAAGACGATCGCTGGTTTTCTCCATGAATTCCGC
>JBDOMX010000933.1:0-3240 GCA_039831615.1 Planctomycetaceae bacterium | reverse complement strand
CAGACGTCGGCTGTGGCATCGTCTTTACGACTTTTAATGAGACTCGCGACGGTGGTGAGAGCCAGGGTCACGGCGATAACGCCCAGCGAAACCCCGATCGAAACCTCACTGCTAAAGCCGAACCAGGCCTGGTCCAGTCCGTAGTGGTGCATCGCGTGGCCAATGAGCTTGAGGGCGATAAAGCCCAAAATCACGGCCAGTCCCAGCGACAAGTACACCAGACGTTCCAACAGGCTTCCGTCTTCGCAGACTCGGTTTAGTCCAAGCAGTAACACGGAGAGTGCCTTGACAAAAGACGACTGAAAAACCGGCATCGGTAATTTTCTGGCCAGCAGAATTCCGTCACGCGAACGATCCAGCAAATTCTCATCAATCTCATGCGTGAAGCGTTGCCAGTAAGGCGGCGGCTTATTGGCAGTTTCTGAAAAGCACTGTGGAATCAGACCCAGTGCGAGCTTAGTGTGTGATTCGATCAATCCGGCGATCCGCTGATTTTCACCTGCCAGGCGGGTGCAGAAGTCGGAAATTGAGTCCGCATGAGATTTCCAGATGAGCGTGAACTGGTCTCTGAGGACCTGCTGCGCGGCGACTGCGCTCCTGATGCGTGCCCTGTTGCGGAATGTGGCTTTGCTCTTCACTTCCTCCGGCCACTTCTGCATGAATTCCGTCATTTCATCATGCATTTCCTTCATCGTCGTTTCAAAGAAAGTGGCAAGGCAGCCGTTGGTTTGCCCGTCATCAAGCAGGTGCTTCAGGCACTGCAGTTCCGTCGTCAGCCGAAGTCCGGCAAACATGCATTGCACCAATTTATCTGCGCCATAGAAAAGCTTTCCCCCCGCGTCATCGCTCTTCAGCGATTCGACCAAGGATTTGCGGACCTGTCGCTCGTCGGCACCGCCTGGAGTCGGTTTTTGGGTGAAGTATTCCTTCAGGAAGCTGTTTGTCAGCAACTGAAAGTTCTTGGTTACGGCATCGTTCTTCTGCGGGTAATCATGGCGACGGCAATAATCTCGAAGAATGCTGCGGTATTCGTCCAGCTCCTGAAGTCTCTGCTCAAATTCTTCTGCCGGACAATCGGTGAAGCTGTCACGTTCTATCCACCCGACCCGAACGTGATTCAAGGTCACGGAAATATCCGGCATTGGAATTGCTTCCGATGCATGGTTCACCACCTTTGCTGCACAGTTGGCGATGTCGGAATTCGGGTTGGCAACCTTAATACGGTAGGCGCACAATGCAATTCGAAGCAGACTTACTGCCGCGTCGACTGCCCTGAGTTCGGGTGATTCTATCACAGATCGCCTCGCTGCAGCGGAGAC
Organism: Planctomycetaceae bacterium; assembly: GCA_039831615.1. Taxonomy (GTDB): domain Bacteria; phylum Planctomycetota; class Planctomycetia; order Planctomycetales; family Planctomycetaceae; genus S139-18. Next base: position 1,921 of record JBDOMX010000933.1, on the reverse strand, counting down.
TCATATTCCTGTGATGTCTCCCAGGTGCCTCGAAGGATCTCCGGTTTGTCATCTGACCCGATCAATAATTCAAAGCCGTAGTACTTCTGGTCATCCGTGCTGTCGACGTAGCGAATTGAGACGGGGCCATCCAGTTCCGCATCCAGCTGAAATCGGAACAGCAGTTCCAGGTCGGCGTCGCTGTCGCCCGGCCACCGTCGGAAAAGGTTGACAACCTTGGCGGCAGAATTTCCAGGTGTGAAGTTTTCTACGGGACGTTCCTTGCCTGCAAAAACGTCAAACCGTTCGCCTTCTTCATAGACGACTTCATTGTTGTGGGCATGGCTGTCGAGCAGGATATCGAAAGGAAGTTTGTCCTTCAGATGTTCATCCCGTTTGAAGTCCACATCGGTCAGTGTGTGCTTCACACTGCTGAACAGCAGTGCTCCCTTGACCACGGAGTTTTTCAGTTCTTTCTTGTCGAACACAATTCTCATCAATGAACGCACCTGTTCATCATCCTGTGCATCCCAGTTCGTTTCCTTCGCCCGATGTTCGTGATTGACTGTGTCGATATGCAGTTCTTCCGCGATACGGGTCCGCAGTACCGGAAAATGAGCGGCCTGTCCGACAACGTAGGCCCGATGAAGTTCGACGGGTGTATACGGCGACATGCCGTTCTTGATATTCTTGCGACGAACCTTTTCGAGCCGCTGGTCCAGCATTCTGTTCGTCTTGTCGAGCAGCCGGTCCAGGTGCGGGCGAATCTGCTCCGTGACAAGGTCCCGTCGATCGAGCATCAGTCGTGGCAGGTCAGATTCTGTCCAATGGCTGGCGTTCTGGTCACCATCATCGTCAAGATTCACTTCCATATTCAGGTAATCCGAGTCATCTCTCTCATCGGACCGCAGGATTTTGTACAGCGAAACGTTTTGTGTACCGCCACCTGGAGTAGGCGGCCAGGAAGCAATCGCTTCTTTCGGCACATCATCTGATTCCATATATTTGCTCAGCCACTGTTTGACCTGCTCTGCCCAGGACCAGAATTCGGAAGCCAGACTCTGCCTGACGCGTTTGGCTTCAACGCCAAGGTTTGGCAGTTCGGTCAGTTCTCCCCCGGCATCCACCATTCGTGTGCGCGTGGTGATTTTCTCATCAATCGCCTGTGTGTTTATTCGGTACCAGTCAGTGAAGTTGCCGGCATCAATTTTCGGGCCTCCCAGTTTTTCGGCGACCGTTGCCTTCAATACGCGGAATACGGCACTCGTGATCTCGTCGCCACCGAATCTTCGTAATCCCGTGCGACCCAGCACTTCCATTTCTACCACGTGCTTCACAGCGGCATCGTCCGCGTCAGCGGCTGCCGTGGGTGTACGGGCGATACACCGCACCAGTGCGACATCCGTAGTGCCACCGCCAAAATCCATTACAAGAATGTTCGCACCATTTTCGTAGAGATACTGAAAGCCGCCCACGCGTTCGTCGGATTCGAAATAGTCGCGACTCAGGAACCAGAATGAGGCAGCGGTCGCCTCATCAAGCATCTCCGGCCTTACGATGGGGCCTCTTTTACCGCCGCAACTGCAGATGACATCTTCGATCGATTTCAGATAGATCGTTTCGAGGCGCTGTATTTCGGGTTTGATGAACGTACTTGGATAGGTGAGCGTCATACTGGGCAGCGGCTGGCTGCCGAATCGGAGCCCCTGATGAAAAAAGTGCGATCGGTCGTAGTGAGCCTCCTTCAGGATCGTTTTAATCAGGTTTCTCAGCGGCAGATGGCAGCTGACCTTTCGTCCCGCGATATTAATTGTTTCTCTGAGACCGCGTTCGAGGTAACGCTTTGGAGACACCACCAGCCTGCGCTGTTCCCGTTTGCGCGCCGCCTCTGCATAAGCGTCTTCTCCGGCTTTGGTGATGACCGGAGGAAACAGCAACTGTT
>JBDOMX010000235.1:0-3243 GCA_039831615.1 Planctomycetaceae bacterium | reverse complement strand
CTGCATCAGCTCAAAACTGGGGTGATAAGAAGGCGAATCCGGTGCGGCGCCCCATACGGGCTGCGGGATTTGTTTTGGATCATACAGGTCGAAATATTTCTGTGGCGCCCAGAACGGCAGATGGGGTTTAATATATCCCACTGCAAAGAAAAAGGGTTTGTCCTTCAGCGTCCGGAGCGTCTTGATGACAGTGTCTGTCATCGCGCCGTCCTGGTAGGCGGCATCGGGCAGGTCGAGCCCCTGAGCCGCCGGCCGTTGGTTCTTGCCGCTGTTTCGCTGAAAATCGGGATGGGTGATTTCAGGTCTCAGGATCCGAGTCCAGCTGCGCGGCAAGGTATCCTGTTTTCCGTGGCAGATCTTTCCGATGGAAAGTGTCTCATACCCGGCCTCTTTGAAGAGATTTGGGAACGATTCGATTTCCCTTTGCGCTGTGAACTGGACATTCTGCTTAAAGGCCAGGTTGCCTGCGTCGTGATTGTTTCTCGGGCTGAGGCCGGTCAGCAGGGCATACCGCGAGGCGCCGCAGGTCGGAGCAGTCACATAATGATGTTTGAAGAGCCGGGCGGATTTGGCAAACGCATCAATTCGGGGTGACTGGATATAGTCCACCCCGTAACAACCGAGTTCAGTCCGCAGATCGTCGATGGCGATGAAGAGCACATTGGGGCGTTCAAGCGGTGATGCCCCCGACGCGACGTTGCTCATACAAAGTAGCGTGAAGGCTGCTACCGCACGCAAAATTGATCTAAGCATTCTGTTTCTCGTTTAGAAGTTGCCGTAGGCCCAGTTGCAATTGGCCGGTAGGAACCGGCCCTACTTCTACTCAGCCATCTTGCCCCTGATGACATTGATGGTTGATTGCGCGGCACGTCGGAGCTCAGGATCCTCCAGCAAGGATTCGGCCAGTTGCAGGCCCTCTTTGGTCGGGTAGCGTTTCAGCACTTCCAGGACCAGCACTCTGTCATCGCGACGTTTCGCTATCGCCAGAACGTTGCGGCAGATTGCCATACGTTCTTCGGGTGTCATGTCCAGTTGCCGAGCGATGCGAACGTAGCCGCGAAGGGCCCGGATTTGGTACTTGCCCTCTGGCAGGGTCTTTGCCAAATCAAACAACGCCGGCGCGGCGTCGGCCGTGAGCCACTCGCCCAGCACTCGTGTCGCGTTGTCCTGCATGGTCTCGTCGTTGCTTCTGGCAGCGGCCACAACCGTTTCCAGTGCGGTCGCCCCACCGACAGACCCGAGTTGTTCCAAGAGAAGTCTTTTGGCCGTCGTCGGCGCGCCGGATAGTGCAGCCGCGAGCCTTTCCGCACAGGCTTCCTGCGGCATGCGCACACAGGCGGCTTCAAGTGGTGACAGCATGGCGACATAGCCAAATGAACGTTGAGCTTTCGTCGCCACGAGAATAAAGTCAGAGAGATGCTCCAACTGAACCGTGGCTCCTAACGCCCCGATCGCTGCCTTGCGGGTTGTGGCGTCGTCACTCTCGGCCAAACCAAACAATTCGGGCGAAGCCTCAGCGATCCTGCGTCGGGCTGCGACGTCAATCGCCATTCGCTGGGAGGCAACGTCATCGCTTGCGAGCAAATCAAGAACCGCTTCGTCGATCGCATCGAAAGGGAGTACGGCAAGTGTCGATCGAGCTGCCTCGGAAAGTGGTTCGTCTGATTGCTCGGCAACATCAAGTAAGAAGGGAACGACCGCCCGATCGCCTACCTTCGCAAGCGTTCGAATCGCCTGAATGCGGATCTTAGGTTCTCCGGCCTGCGATGCTTTCACGACCGTTGGCAGTGCGGCCTTGTTGCCCAGCTCCTCCAGCGATTTAAGCAGGAGAACCTGACGGGCAGGCGACACGTTTTTGAACAGCGACTGTAGCTCAGACGAGGCGTCGATCTTTGTCAGCCTGATCGCCTGCAACGCCAGTTGAAAACTGGTTTCGTCGTCCGACTTGAGCAGTTCGACAAGTTTTGGCCGACCATCTTCGCCTTGCGCGAGGATCGCATTGAACGTTGCCTTGCTCTGTATGTGGTCCGGCAGGTCAGCCATCTCGATCGCGGCGCACAGAGCCACGGCCTTGTCCACCTCGCCCCGCTTTGCGAGCTGTTGGATACAGATCAAACATGCATTGCCCAACGCGAGTCCTGATTCTGCCGTGACTTCGGACAGCAGGCTCTGTAATTCGTCGGCCGCCTGGGGAGTTCCAATCTGCCCCAGGCTGCGGGCAGCCGCTGCCGCGATATCCGTATCATCGCTGCCCAGCAATGGGGCTATCGCACCAATGGCTTCCGAATCACGACGCACACCGATCGAGGCGAGCACGTCGATCAGCCGATCACCCTCAAGTTGTGCGATCGCGCCACGGAGCGCGGCGTCGGGCGCCGCGCCGGGGATTGATTCCAGCGCGTCTCGGGCGTAGGCAGACAAATTTTCGTCTGTCAACAAGCCAGCCAGTGCGGGCACGGCGCTTTCATCACCAACGATCGCAAGCCGCCCGCACGCCCTGGCTTTATCAAAAACCGACGCATCTGGCGACTTCAACACAGCAACCAAGGTGGCTGTTTCGCTTGTCGCCGAGTCCTGGGCGGGCAATGGTAGAGAGGCTATCGCTGAAAAACATGCAGCCAACAAAACTGCTTTGAAGTATTCGCTACGACTCATGACTACGGTTCTTATCTTGCTAATACGCTTTGGTGTTCGGTTACTGTGAGCGGATATTGTTGGTCAAACCGCCCACGGCTGACGGGCTGCTCGGCTTCGCATACGGTTCGCTTCGTCGTCGCCGACAAATGTTTCCGTTTTGGGATCAAACGTCAGCTTCCGGTTGAGCTTCCAGGCAATGGCAGCGGCATGACAGGCAATGTGTGACGAACGCATGATGTCTTCATTCGTCGTGGTCCGCCCTCGCGACTTGACGCAGTCCAGGAAGTTGCGGGTATGGTTGGTCGGCATACCTCCTCGAATCGTTGGAGCGGGGAGATCAGCGCGAAGTGAATCGATCGAGACGGCGATTCGGCCCGTGTCCCCCGTCTCGACCCAGCCTTCGTCTCCCTCGAATCGGACGGGGCAAGTTCCCAGGCCCAGCCAACCCGTGCTGCGCAAAATCAGCTTCAGGCCACTTGCGTACGTACACTGAATGACGTTATCGCCGGCAACATCGAGCGGTTCATACGCGACAGGCGTCGTCCCATCTGCCGCGGCAGCCGCCTGACAGAGGTCCAGCGTATGGGCGCCCCAGTCGAGCAGCCG
>JBDOMX010000320.1:0-3245 GCA_039831615.1 Planctomycetaceae bacterium | reverse complement strand
AGATCTTCGCGCCAGTACTCTTCTCGAATCGACGGCACTCATCGCCACGAAGCCCTTTCCGGCCAGACACTAGCTACTTCAGATGTTGATCTGCGAAATCCAGATATTGCCTCCAGTCGTACGGAGTCACGTCGTGCCTGCCGCTGCGGACATGGTAACCCACATCGGTCATCACCGGCTTGTCGACCTCGGGCTTTTTGTCGGAAGGCAATCCGGCTTTGCCAAAGAGCGCGTAGACCGGACCGGCGTGATAGACTGACAGCATTTCTCCGTGCGGATCTGCCCAGCGATCTTCGGCAGCACTTGCCACATAGACGGGCCGGGGAGCAATCAGGGCGATCAACTGGTGATGGTCGACTGGCATCATCTTCTCATTGTCGTTGTAGTCGCGGTGCTTCCGACAGAACCAGTGAGGAAACACCGTGTTGATCCGTTTCACGGTTTCGCCGAAGCGGCGGCGGGACAGTGCAGCTCCCCCGCAGCCGGAGTTGTTTGAGATCACCAAAGCAAAACGTTGATCGGTGGCGCCGGCCCACAGAGACGTTTTGCCCAGCCTGGAATGACCGAAAACAGCGACACGCCGACCATCCACACGTGGATGTGTTTCCAAAGTGTCCAGAATGCGGCTGAGTCCCCACGACCAGGCGCTGATGGACCCTCCGGCATCGGCGGCCCGCTCAGTTCCTTTTTCCGGATCCAGCTGGTGAATTCCGTTCTGAAAGCTGTCATCGAAATCCGGATCGATGTCACCATAGTAAGCGGTGACCAGACCATAGCCGCGACCGACGATTTGTTGAACATCCCAGCGACTGGCACGTACACCGCGCGATAATTCAGAAGCCTGATTGCTGGTTGTGTGCATCCGATCATCTTTACGAACCCACGATGTTGGCAGGCGGATTGCGGAGGAGGAATCGACCGTGTGGTTTCCTCCAAAATTCAGTCCCAAAAATGCGGGCACTGGTCCGGCAGCATGCGCGGGCGTGTAGATCAGTACATTGATCGACGGTCCAGTATCCTGGTCCGTCAAATAGATTGTCTGCTGCTCACGGATCACAGTGCCATCCGGAGTTTCGGTCCGCTCATGGAGTCGTACTCGCAACCGCCCGTCAACTTCAGGCAGGCGTCCAAAGACACTTGCTTCAAACAGGCTCAGAATCTCCGGTCGCCGAACGGACTGCCACAACTCCACGGAATCAACGATCTGGCCGTCCTCTGTCGTGAGTGGATCCGGAAGTTCAAAGTGAGGAACAAGTGATTCGTCATAATTGACTTCGTCGGCTGCTGTCGAGCTGCCCGATGCCAGGGCAGCCAGCACCATGAATGAAAACAGCTGACCATTGTTGATCTGCATAGCAAGTCTTTGGCTGTTCGATGAACTGGCAGGTCCGGGTGGTTGCCAGGAAGCTGAGTCCGTATCTTCGCCTCTGATGTGCCGTGCGTCAAAGAGTCCGCTGAGGAATCGACGTGGACGCCGCTCTGTATTCGATGGTATGACCGGCCCGCGACGTTTTTTGCCGAAAACCCCTCCATCACAATCACTCCGGACGACCGTGATTCGCTGAAATCGGTGCCTGGTTCTGGCCCGCTGCAACCAACAGGATTCCGCCAGCCTCCGGGAGGATACAGGAAGTTATTGCATCCCAGGGGATGCAGATGAATCCCTCCGCCGCCTGGCCGTTTCCACCGGGGGGAGCTCGATTGCTATCGCGGTGAAATTGCATCGTGTCATAGACTCCAGTGCCCGGATTCGATGGCCTGCAAATCTACACAGGAAAACTGGCGGCACGAAAGGTCGCTTAACCGCAAGGAACACGGATGTTTGGCAAACAAGCGAGGTCCCAAAGGCAGCTCAGTCAGGCTCGATCGTTGTTCGAGTTTCTGCGAGGGCGATTGAATTCACCGATCTCTGTGAGGCTGTGGGATGGGTCGGTCGTACCACTGGCCGACACTGTTGAGCCGGGGCTGGAGATCTCGATCTCGGGACCCGGCGTTCTCGGAACGCTCCTGCGCCGGCCGACGGCAGAGACTTTGCTGAGAGTTTTCGCGCGAGGTGGAATCGATTACTCCGGCGCCGACCTCGTCACCTTCATTGAAAAGGCGAGAGTGCGCGACAGCCGTAAGAAGACTCGCGGGTTGCCGCTGGCGATGCTCGCTCGATTCGCATCCGCATTCGTCTTTGAAAAGGGTGAAAGTACCAGTCTTGATCACTGCTATCGTGGTGATGAAACCGGACTCAAACGGGATCAACACGACAATAAAGACTTCATCCAGTTTCACTATGATGTCAGCAACGATTTCTACCGTTTGTTTTTGGACGAACAGATGGTCTACAGCTGCGGATACTTCCGCAGCTGGGATGAGTCACTCGAACAGGCTCAGATCAACAAGCTGGAAATGATTTGCCGAAAACTGCAACTGCAGGAAGGCGAACGTTTCCTGGACATTGGATGTGGATGGGGTGCCCTGGTTTGTCATGCTGCGAAGCACTATGGAGTCCGGGCACACGGAATCACACTGTCCAAAGAACAGCTGGCACTGGCGAGGGAACGTATCCGGCGCGAAGGACTTGCCGATCGCGTCACGGTGGAACTCAAAGACTACGCCTGTGTTGAAGGTCCATTCGACAAAATCGCCAGCATCGGCATGGTGGAACATGTTGGCATCGACAACATGTCCGGCTACATGGAAAAAGTGAACTCACTGTTGCCGGACCGTGGTCTGTTTCTGAACCACGGCATCACCCGACCGGGCAAGATGACCGACAAAGCCTTTCGCCACATGTCACCCGAACGACGATTGCTCGCGAAGTACATTTTCCCTGGAGGAGAACTGGACCACCTGGGCCATATGATTCAGGCGACTGAAGCCAGCGGATTTGACGTGCACGACGTTGAAGGCTGGCGCGATCATTATTCTCTGACGTGTCGCCACTGGTGTCAGCGACTGGAAGAGAATCGCGCCGCGGCGATCAGGGAAATCGGTTCGGAAAAATATCGACTGTGGGTGCTGTATCTCGCAGGCTGCGTTTTTGCGCTGGGTGATGGTGGGGCGCGCATCTATCAGACAGTCGCTACGAAGCACAAAACCAAAGGACTCAGCGCGATGCCGTGCACCCGCGAGCATTTGTACGAGAACTCAGTTGTGTATAAAGGCTCTGGGAGAAGCTTGGCTCTAGTCATCTTAGAAGTGTTTTACCCGGAAAGATTCTTGTTATTGCTGAAGATCAGCATGCCAGTACGCTT
>JBDOMX010000593.1:0-3247 GCA_039831615.1 Planctomycetaceae bacterium | reverse complement strand
CAACCACATCAGAGAAAAGCGTCAGGATCCGTCATCTTAATGACGACAGTCGCGGGATTGCTTGCGCGCCCATGAGGGCGTGACATGAGCGCGCCAGCGAGTCTTCGTTAGTGACCACTGTCGGGGGGTTCGTCATGTGTCACGAAGGACAACCGCCGGTCAGGGACAAAGTAAGGTCATTTCGTGTCGTCAGGACGACTACAGCACCGGCGGCATTGCCTGAGTTTCATGCAAGATTTCGATGTGACCGAATCAAGTTAATTCGCGTCTTGTCGCAAAACGGTGGATTCTTGAACGAGCGATCAAACGTATGAGTTTCCGGGAAGAGCTTGCCACAGATCAACGCGACAAGCTGTTCTGAATTCAAGTCGGGGCAACCAGACACGGTTAGAACTTTTTTGGCTCGCAATTCGACAATTGGCCAGTCGTGATTATGGAGTCGATGTTCGATGCCGCGTGACTGTTAACCGAGCTGCCGAGACCGAAAAGCTCCCCGATGCGGTCTCGATCCGAACCGCGGGTTAATCGAGCTAGCTGTGCAAGGGTCACGCAGGTGTTGAAGCGATTGTTTCAATGCGATGGCGAGAATGAGGCTGTCGGGTGAAATGACTCGGGCAGCGATTGCAAGATGCCATTCTCGTAGACCGTGGAAGCGGTGATTCCGGCCTCGGACAGGAGCGAGCCGATGCGTTCAGTTTCGGATTGCTCGAGCTTCATCAGTGGCGGGCGCACATGTGCGGCGTCGAGTCTGCCGAGCAGCACCAGCCCCTCCTTCATGCGGTTGTGCATGTCGAGCAGCGGATCGGAGTAGAAGGCCCGGACGGTCGGGTAGATCCGATCGTTGATGGTGCGGGCCGTTTGCAGGTCGTTCCGCTGCACCGCCTGGAACAGGGCAACCTGAAGGTTGGCGATCACGCTGCCAGCGCCGGAAAGCAAACCGTCACAGCCCAGCACCAGTGAACCGAGCAGCCACATGCTGTGCGTGGAGAGCACCTTCACCGGACGGTCCAGGGCATGCAGTTCGCGGATGTGACGCTCGTGCAGGTAAGGATCGTTGCACCAGTCCTTGATCGCCCGAATGGAAGGGAACTCGGTGCAAAGCCTGAGCAGGGTGTCCAGCGGGTAACCAAGCCCTCCGCTGACTGGATACTGAAACAGGATCAACGGCAGTTCGGTCGATTCAGCGATGACGGCGATGTGGGCGCGGGCGCACTCTGGTCGCTGCTGGCCTCCCATGGTCAGCACGTCAGAGGGAAACACTAACAGTGCCTCCGCCCCGGCGGCCGCCGCCATGGTAACGAGCGCGGCCGCTTCACGAGTGTTTCCCGTGTGAATGCCAGCCACCAGCGGCAGTTTTCCAGCGACTTCATCGCAGGCGATCTCACTACCGCGCTGCTGCTCCTCAAAGCTGAGCGCGTGAACCTCGGCGGCATGTCCGTTGACAGTGATGGCGGTGATCCCCTCGACGCCGGCGAGATCGCTCAGGTGACGGCGATAGGCTGCCTCGTCGATCTCCAGATTGGAGCCGAACGGCATCAGGAAGGCAGGGATGACGCCCCTGGGATCGAATTGGTCGTTGCTCATTATGATTGCTTTTTTTTCTGCGATTCCAGCATCCGTTTCACTCGATCCTGCTCTTTCTTCAGTGCCTCTCCTGTCACTGGCATGGGAACGAAATCCGGGTCTTCCTTAAGTTCTTCCTCGCCCGGAATCTCGCGCCAGCGAAGGTTGCGGAACCAGACGTCCTGTCCGTGGTCCTGCAGCCAGAGGCGGCCACCGCGAGCGTTGAGATCGGCACCGCGGATCTTCAACAGTTCGACCTGCTTCGCCCATTTGGGGTCGGTGTAGTCGAAGGACAACACGCACTCGCCGTTGACCCAGTGTTCGATGACGGTGCCTTTGCATTTGACTCGGCCGCTGTTCCATTGGCCGAAGGGTTTGGTCGCGTCTTTTGACGGCGCCATGCAGAAGAAAAGCGAGCCGGCGGCCTGACGGGGGTTCTCGCCGTAGGGACTGTGGACATTGTCGAGGATCTGATACTCGTACTGTGCCGGTCGGTAGTAGATACCTGAATTGCAGCCCTTCGAGACTTTCCATTCAAATCGCAGCTCGAAGTCATCCGGCACAAGCGCCTTGGTGTAGGTTAGCGGTCCGCCGCCTTTCTTTCGGAAGAAGGCGCCGTCTTCAATGACCCAGTTGCCGCCATGCTCCCAACCGGCAAAGGTCTTGCCGTCAAACAGGCTGGCAAACGCGAGTTGTTCTGACAGCGAATCAGTTTCTGTCAGGGTGAAGCGCGCGTTCACGACGGAATGCTTCTCGGGGCCCGGGGCATACTTGAGATAGGTCGTGGCGACGATTGTTCCGTCGGGCAGGAGTTCGAGGTCGGAGTATCCGCAGTCGGTGTTGCCGGTCCCGGGCTTGTCCGATTCTTTGCGCAACGTATTGTGGAAGAGCTTGACGCGGTAGTCACCCGGTTTACCTTCCAGGATATCTTCGAAACGTCCCACCCAGGCAAGATAGTGGCCGTAGGTCGAACTGCTCTTCGCCACATCGCGGAAGGCGACAACGAGACGTCCGTCGGGGGCGAACTTCGCGACATGCCGATCACCGGTGAGAGTGGCGGGCAGTTCCCGTGGCTCGGTCCAGGTCTTCGCGTCGTCGTGGCTGACGGAATACAGCGACTGATATTTGCGGCTGTTTTCGCGCAGGAGCATGAGGTGGGTCCTGCCGTCGGCGGAACGGACCACGCAGGGCTGACTCCAACGGTTGGGAACGCGGAGAATTCGACGGCTCGGACTCCAGGTCAGTCCACCGTCGAGAGACTCGCTCTGGACGACATAACCGGGCAGATCGCTCCACATGACCAGCCGCTTGCCTTGGTCAAAGGCGTGGATGGTCTTGGGCGGAACTTCTCCCTCGACGCCGTTCGGGATCATCGGCGTCCAGGTCTGGCCGTTGTCCTCGGAATAGGATTGATGCATCGGATACGGAGGTTTGCCTTGGCGGCTCCAATCCAGCCCGTCCGCGAAACAGAAGAGGCGGGCCGTGCCGTCGGGCGCAACCAGGCGATGGAGGGCGGGTGTGTTGGAGGTCTCCTTCCAGTTTTTGGGCACGTCCAGCGGCCGACTCCAGGTGCGTCCGGCATCGGTGCTTTTGGCAATCGGACCAATCCAGCGCGCGTGGCCAAGACACCACGCGGTGAACATCGTCTTTCCGTCCGGCAGCAGGACAGTGTCGCAGTGGCCCT
>JBDOMX010000719.1:0-3247 GCA_039831615.1 Planctomycetaceae bacterium | reverse complement strand
GGAGCTGGTCAGATCAGGATCACCGTCCCCATCCAGGTCGGCGACGGCACACGCATACGAGTACGTGTAGTTGCCGAGCAATCGCCGTTCGCTCAGCAGGATCGGACCGGACCTGATCAACTCCGGCGGGCGGGGCTCCGCATCCGGCTCACCGCGAGGATCGAGCAATGTCGTGATGACCTGCGCGTAGACACGATGACCGAAGTCATTGGGATGATTCACGCCGTTGCCGGTTTGGTCCCAGTCATGTTTCAGATCCAGAAAACCGGTCCAGATCGACGTTAGGTCGGCGACCGCGACACCCGGCTCGACCAGTTCGTTCAGAGCATCCCGGTATTGAGGGAAGGACTCATGTTTGAGCCGCACCCAATCGCGATTTCCGAGCATCGAGGCAACCAGAATGAACTCACACTCCGGCCGTTGCTCACGAATTCCGGCGATCATGTTTCCTGTGTTCTCGTGATAGGACTTTGGCGGCCGGCCGGCCGAGTCATTCATGCCGAAGGCCAGGATCACCAGATTCGGCTCCGCCTCCAGAACTTTGTCGATCTGCGTCAGTCCCCAACCGGTGTCCGTGCCTCCCACCGCCAGGTTTTTCATCTCAACCTGTCCACGAAACCGTTCCGCCAGATGTCGCCGCGTTAACTCCGGCCAGGCCGGCTGGAAGGGAGCGGCGTTGAACAGCGATGAGGCGTTCGCACCGGCTGAGATACTGTCCCCCAAAGTGACGATCGACAGTGGCTGTTTGTTGACGAGCCTGGAGACGGAGCGCGGGAGTTGCCGCGGATCGAAGGCCGGCTTAAGCGACTTCCAGACCTCGGGAGCATGTCGATACGTGATGCATGTTTGCATCTCAGCATACTCCAGGCGGCCTCCGAAGTAGATTTCGCCGTTCCCGTCGCGATGCGTCAACTCATACTGTTGAGATCGTGCCGGCCGTCGCAGCTGCTGGGGTGTGGATGACGGAATCCGCGAGCCGGCTGGCAGTGTGATTTCGCGAGAGTCCGGCTGCCATTCAAAATCTCGGCCACTCTCGTAGCTCACAGCTCCCGTCGAGTCCTGAATCGCCAGCACATCGACAATTGGAAACAACACGTCCGCCCGTGCCTCGCCCGATGCATCGTCCCTGATGAACAGTACGGATTCCCCGTGGATGGTGTCACCCTCCCAAAATGGACGCAGAAGTTCCGCTGAGTAGTTCCATTTTTCTGATGATGGATCCTGAGCGACAATCGGAGTCAACAATCCTGCTGTCAGAAACACGGCCGCAGGGATTCGTATGTTCAACATCAGGTTCTCCCGATCATGATCAGTCTTGCGGCGATCATAATCACCGCCTTCTCCAATTGAATTCGACGCGTCGACAAAACTTCGACAGCCGCTGATGAGACGTGTGTTCGAATTCTGTGACGGGCCCGACAGCAGGGCACCTTTGCCCTGGAATCGACCGGCGGGACGGCAGGACAACTGTCAGCAGTCCAGGACAAACATGGCACCGACCTGGGGCAGCTCATCCCGCGCTGAATCCAAACAGGTTCGCTGCCGTGCCCCCGAAAACCTTCGACTGGTCATCGGTTGAAAGATGTGCAAGCAGTTCGGCTGCCTGCAGGCGATATTTTCGATAGGTATCGCCGGTGGCTGCAGTATTGAAGCCGCCACCGTAAATCATCCGATCGGCACCGAACGCGCTGGTCAATCTGCGAATGACGGGCTGCACATCACGATGGGGATAGCGATTCTGATCAGGCAGCGACGACACCTTCATCACGGTGTTACCAAACCGTGACCAGCGGACAATCGCATCATGTTCCCTGATCGTGGACTGCATCGGTCGCCCCAGGTGGTCGATGATGACGGTGGTTTGTGAGAATTCTTCGATCAGGGGCTCGAAACCTGACGCGTATCGGGGTTCGAAGTGAAGTTGAACAGCCAGCCCCAGGTCAGCGGCTGTTTTCCACAAATGACGCAACTCGGGCTGACCGAATGGGGGCAGTCGATTTGGAGCGTACGCATGAATCCGGGCGGCGATGATCTGATTGGGGTTCCGCTGAACAAGTGGCGTCATGGCATCCACTGAACCAGGACGATCGGCAAAGAACAGGCACGTCCCCTTCAATCGCGACCCACCAGCGCGTAAACAGTGTTCAAGGTACCTGTGATCATCCTGATAAGGTTCGGGATGAACGACGACGGCGAAGTCAACATCGGCACCGTTCATACATTTCAACAAATGTTCCGGACCTGCCTCGGCGTCGGGCCGATAGGGTGCCCGTGCGTGGTAAGGGAACTGAGGATTCCGGCCTGCAAAACAGTGAAGATGTGTATCGATGACGACGACATGTTTCAGGCTCGCTGCTCCCGGCATCCCGGCCGCCAACGCTGTCGACACAGGGATGGCACCCGCCGCATGCCGGAGCAGCCGACGACGATCCAGTTTGACCATTTTGAATTCTCCTGACGGACTTCCAGGGGCGGACAGTGACGATGTTTGCTTCAGCAGCGTTCGAAAACAAGCCATCTGCCGTCGAGGACATCTCAATCATGAACTCGCCGCACGGACGCCCCGATTCCGGTCGCCACGTGGCGACCGGCGAGATGACCGTGCCCAACGTTCCATTCTTTCAATAGCTCAGTGGTTTTCTGAAAACAGTCAGATGAATCAAACAAATCACAATCCATCGCCCTCTGCTGATCATTGAAACACGAGAACTCTACCACGCGTCTGGCAGTATTCCGACGACGTGGAGTGACTCCGAAAACGTGAAATGGAAGAAGGATCTACCCGGTCCGGGCTTGTCCCGCTCGATCATCATTGGTGATCGCATTGTCGTGACTTTCTGGACCGGTTACGCAACCGGAAATAATCAGGGTTCCCGGACAATCTATAGCAAAACGTTCTGTGTTTGGATCGCAACACCGGGGACGAGCTGTGGAGAAGAGCTGAAGACGCCATTTTGCCGGAGGATTCCTACAGCGGCACATTTGCTGAGAATGGTTATGCGTCTCACACGTCCGTCACGGATGGTAGGGGCGGACAGGACGATTCGTAGGCGGTTGTTGCGGGCAATAGCGTCCCGATCCGGGGACGTCTTCGTGATGGAACCTGGTGGCGAGATGAGGCAGGTCGCCGCGAACAAACTGCTGCCAGGGAAATGGAGGCTGATTCAAAAATCCGGCTCTAGCGACGAAACAGTGGGTAACTTACAGGTGACATGCGACCCTGGCTGTCAGACATGAGCGCCTCTGG
>JBDOMX010000054.1:0-3248 GCA_039831615.1 Planctomycetaceae bacterium | reverse complement strand
ACGGCACCGCCGATAAACTACTTAACGTTTTGTTTTGCAAGACGAGTTAATGGAACTCTGTCGTCCGCGAATTCATATCACTGCCGCTTCTTGCCTGCCGTTGTGGCAAAAAGGAAGGCTTTCTGACGTTTCTGGCTAGGCGAAGACGTATTGTGGCAATACACTGAGCGAAGGTGTGGTTCTTCGAGGAGAACCAAATCAACGCGATTGGAGGTAAGCGAGTCTCGCTATTCATGCAAATGAACAGCGTTTTCCGGCCAAACGGGGTTTTCTCGCAGAGGTAGATGCTTTTGCACCCCGTCGTATCGTTGTCGGCATGTTCGCTTTTGCTGCCAACAATCGGTTACGTGGACCGCTCTGGCAAGGCGCCGGTGTCATTCTGGACGCACCGAATTCTGTGACTGTCATGTTTGTCCGGAATTTCCAATGAAGCAGAGTTTGCTTCGATCGTGTCCCTCTAGCTTTCGCGCTGGTCCACTCCATTGCGAATACCTGACTGGCCAGTGAATTGTTTCACTTGCCTGCGCGCACCACTTTGCGGGCGCGCTGTCGCGCGGAATTAATGATCACGCCGTGGTCAACCGTCCGCACAACATAATGACCTACAAAGATCAGTTTCCAGATTCTGCAACGCGATTGCAAAAGTCGGCGTTCTGGACACCGGGTAACTGAAAAGACCATTAAGGAAAACGATTGAAGACATTTGAGGAACTTGATTTGATTGTGCCCGTGCAGCGTGCACTGGCTGATGAAAAGTACGAAATCCCAACCCCCATCCAGGCTCAGACCGTTCCCGCGGCACTCGAAGGACGTGATATCCTGGGTTGTGCTCAGACCGGAACGGGAAAAACGGCCGCTTTCGCACTGCCGATTTTGAACCAGTTAGGGCAACAGCCGCGAAAGGCGAAGCCCAATCACCCGCTGGTGCTGGTGTTGGCGCCGACACGAGAACTGGCGATTCAGATTGAAGCAAGCTTTGCGACTTACGGAAGACATTTGCGTCTGCGTCAGGTGCTGGTTTATGGCGGAGTGAAGCAGGGGAATCAGGTACGAGCTTTGAATCGGGGTGCGCACATTCTTGTCGCAACTCCGGGACGATTGCTGGACCTGATCAATCAGGGGTACATCACACTGAACCAGTTGCAAGTATTCGTCCTGGATGAAGCCGACCGAATGCTGGACATGGGCTTTCTACCGGACCTGAAACGGATCATCAGCCATCTGCCCGATGAACGTCAGTCGCTTTTCTTTTCGGCCACGATGCCGCCGAAGATTACGCAACTGTCAAAGCAGCTGTTGAGAGATCCGGTCAGCGTCAACGTGACGCCCAGGACGAGTAGTGTGAAACGGATTGAGCAGCGCGTGCTGTTCGTGGAAAAAGCCGGAAAACAGTCACTGTTGCGACAGATTGTTGCCGCTGACGACGTCGATCGCGTCATCGTGTTCACCCGGACCAAACGGGGCGCCAACGTGGTTGCCGAAAAGCTTGATCGCTGCGGAATCAAGGCAGCTGCAATTCATGGCAACAAGTCGCAGAATGCCCGGCAGCGAGCCCTGGATGCGTTTCGACGGAAACTGGTGCAGGTTCTGGTGGCCACAGATGTGGCGGCCCGTGGAATTGACATCGATGGCGTGACACACGTCATCAACTTCGATCTGCCGCTCGAACCGGAGGCGTATGTGCATCGGATCGGGCGCACCGGACGAGCAGGCGCCGAAGGGATCGCGTTGTCGTTCTGCAGTTCTGCTGAACGCGGCGAACTGCGAGCGATTGAAAAACTGATCGGTCAGAAAGTGCCCCTGGCTGCCGGACAGATCGAGCCTGCGGCGATGCGGGAATCGCGACCGCAAAGACCTGACCGACCGTCCGGCGGTCGGCGCAATGCCGGCTCGCAGGGCTCAGGGTCGCACGCTCGTCGTTCGACCGACACAACAGGCAAACCGAAGCCGGGACGTCGTCGCCGTAAGGGGCAGAATTCCGGTCAGCGCGTCAAGCAAACGAGTTAGCCGCCGGACGGTGGCACATCAGCCGATTTGGATCGAAATCAAGCCGGAAGTTTAGACGAGTAAAGGAGAAATCCCATCGCACAGAATCAAAACACGTTCGAAAAACGAAAACGCGAGATGGATAAAAAGGCGAAAGCCGACACCAAGCGGGCTCGCAAAGCAGCGCGGAAGAACGGCAACGATGCAGAGGTCGCTATGGGACCTTTCGGCATCCAAAGGCCGGCGAAACCTCCGGAGGCAACGGAATGATCCATGGTGCAATGGCGTTTGTCACACTTCAGAAACCACTCGTGGTCTGTCAGCATTGAATTTTAGGGTAGCCGGATTCGCCAGAATTCGGAATGCTCGGTCGTTCCCTGAAGTCTGGCGACTCCAGCTACCGGCAAACCCTAATCTTTGTTCCTGATAAACCACTAGCCGCGTCGCGGCGGTGTTCTTGACGATCGACATTTCGGCACCGGAGAACAAACGAACACACATCCAGAGGAGTTGAGCGGCTGTGCAGTCGTTCAGAAACAACACGGGAATACCCGGACGTCCTTTGGAAAACAGAAAACAATCTTAGGTTGGTGATGTGTACGTGAATGTTTCACGTTCAGGTCACCGACGACATTTGTGAGAGTGAACGAGTAAGACAAATGGCAGAAGGCACAATCAAACGCATTACTGACAAGGGATTTGGTTTCATCGACGATGGAACAGGAAAAGACATGTTCTTCCACAGCTCAGCTCTGGAAGACGTCCGTTACGAGGATCTGCGTGACGGACAACAGGTTTCATACAACATCGGGCAGGGTCCGAAAGGCCCTCGCGCCGAGAACGTTCGAGTTGTCTGAGGCACGACGTATTAGTGCAGGGAACTGGTGACGAAGTCATCACCAGTTCCCTCTTCTACGGCTTAAACGACAACACCGCGGCATCCTTTCAATACGAACTGCAACGAGATTCACGGCCTGACTGTCGCGGATACAATGCTCAACAGCAAGATTCCGCAAACTCGAACGGGACTTGTCGGCCTCACTTGAGAACCAGTCCGAAAACTGACTTGCGAAGAAATACGTGGACCGCGTCTCGTCGTCCAGTTACGTCAGAGTTTTTAAAAACTTAGACGTTTTCCAGGTCAGCCAAATACACGTAAGCGTCCGTCAGATCCATACTTGCGGGGTCGCGTAGTATTGTGTGCTGAGCCACAGCACTCTTTGGAGACACGCGAATGGGTCGACCACAAAGCGATTTGGACG
>JBDOMX010000802.1:0-14640 GCA_039831615.1 Planctomycetaceae bacterium | reverse complement strand
CAAGCGCAAACTGCTCAGCCTCTGCATGTCGCCCAAAATGCGCGTCGGCCCTGCGTGCCGGGCATGGCTGCGGAATTTGGATGCCGGACGCGAAAACCTGCAACCATTGCTCGGCGAAGTCTATGGAGAGCAACATGCGGTCCGCTGGCTTCACCGCTGGCGGCTGTTCTTCATGGCCTGCGAAGAATTGTTCGCATTCAATGGCGGAAATGAATGGTTCGTATCCCACTATCTGTTTGAGCGATGTCCCCACAACTAATCACTATTCTGACGACGTCCGCAGGTGTCATCGCTGCCATGATGTTCGTGGTATGGCTGATCAGTCTTGCCATCAAAGATGCCAGTATCGTAGATCTGATCTGGGGGCTCGGCTTCGTGCTGGTTGGCTGGGCATCGTTTGTGACAGCGAGTTCGGACAACTGGCTGTTGCCGCTGCTGACATCAATCTGGGGACTGCGACTCAGTATCTATTTGGCGTGGAGGAATCACGGTCAGCCGGAAGACTCTCGGTATCAGGCCATGAGGAAACGACACGGGAGTTCATTTCCGCTGGTCAGCCTGCTGACGGTGTTCGGTCTGCAGGGCGTGATCATGTGGATTGTGTCACTGCCGATTCAGGCCGGCGCCATTGAAAGGAATACTCCCTGGCACTGGCTGCAGTTCGCAGGCGTTGTCCTGTGGGGATCAGGCCTTTTTTTCGAAGCGGTCGGCGACTGGCAACTGGCTCGGCACAAGGCAAATCCGGCCAACTCCGGTCGAGTCCTCGATATTGGTCTGTGGCGTTATACCCGGCATCCCAACTACTTCGGTGACTTCCTCGTCTGGTGGGGCCTGTACGTGATTGCGGTTTCGACCAGTGGAGCATGGTGGACCGTGATCGGGCCAGCGACGATTTCCATTTTTCTGATGCGAGTCTCCGGGGTCACGCTGCTCGAGAAGTCCCTGAAGCAAAACAAACCGCGGTATGGCGAGTACATTTCGCGGACCAACGCATTCTTTCCTGGTAGACCGCGATCGCCGCAGTAGCTCTGCGTGGAGAGACCGCGATCGTGAGGCGACTTGCTGCATTGAGTGCATGCACCGCTAAACAGTCGGCGGTCTGGCGGTACTGAATTGTTTTGCGAGGCACTTTCGACGGTGTAGAAAAATTCTTCTCAGATCTCGTTCGACGAACAGTCGGTTGATGAGACGGCCACCAGGCACCGAATACTCCACCGTGTCTGTCATCAGCGTTCCGTTGTCAGATTCCGTGAACGAATGGGTGTGCTGCCACAGTCGATATGGTCCCTGAATTTGACTGTCGACAAATCGAACGGGCGGATGCCACTCAGAAATCAGGGTCCGCCAATGGATGGGGATCCAGTGCAGGCGCAGCCGATAGTCAATCAGCGTGCCATTCTGCATTTTGATGGGCAATGGTGTTCGAATTTGGAAATGCAGCCAGGGCGGTGTCATCGCCTCCAGATTCGCGGCATCCGCGAAGAATGCGAAGACGTCTTCTGCTGGAGCCCCAAAGTGCTGCTCCGCCGTGAGCATCATGGTGCCGGTTTTTGTCGAGTGAATTTCAACCATTGGTCTTCAAAAAATATCGTTGTGGATTTGAGAGCAGGTTTCGACCGTTCGCAGCGGGTTTGGGCTCGCGGGGAACTTGAATGACAGGCTCTCGCACCTCCGCCGCGTCGACGAATCAGCATCAGACGCTGTCGCCTCGGAATCAACCGGGCTGTGCTCCACGTCCTGTTCACGACGCGGGATGCGAGCAGGTCAAAGGAATCCTGAGTTGTGGTCGTGTACTTTTCGGGCGGTAAAAATATGAGGCGAAAGAACTGGGCAGTCAGTCGTTCGTGTCTATAAAGCGCCTGACCCACTGCCATTCATCCGATGTTTCATCCCGTCTTTAACTGGTTTTTAGACATGCTCCGGTTTTTAGTCATCGGACTGTTGATATTCGCCTCCACCCGCGCATCCGCCGCAGACTGGCCGCAGTGGAGGGGCCCCACGCGCGATTGTCACACCGACTCGGGCCAACCCTGGCCGGATTCTCTGGAGTCGGAACATCTCGCACAGTTGTGGCGAATTCCACTGGGACCCAGCTATTCCGGTCCGATTGTCTCCGGTCCACGCGTCTTCGTCACTGAGACGCGGTCGGCGAGTGACGAGGTGGTTCGAGCGCTCGATCGGCAAACCGGCAAGGAACTCTGGAGAGCCGAATGGGCGGGAGCGCTGAAAGTTGCTTTCTTCGCCCGTGATAACGGGAGCTGGATTCGCTCGACCCCCGCAACCGATGGGCAAAATCTTTATGTTGCCGGAATTCGGGACGTCCTTGTCAGCCTGGGCTGCGAAAATGGCGACGAGAACTGGCGAGTGGACCTCGCGACGACCCTCAAGGCCGGCTTGCCGGGCTTTGGCACCGTGTGCTCGCCACTGGTGGATCGTGAATACCTTTATCTTCAGGCGGCTGGCTCGGTCGTGAAAGTCGACAAGGCCAGCGGCAGGATCGTCTGGCGGTCAACGCCGGAGTCGGGCGGCATATTTGGATCAGGAATGGGTGCCAGCGCCTTCTCCTCACCAGTGATCGCGACGGTGGCAGGTCGACGGCAAATAGTGGTGCAAAGTCGCAAAGCGCTCTTCGGACTTGACCTCGAGTCGGGCCAGCGCCTGTGGTCAACAGATGTCAAAGCCTTTCGCGGAATGAACATCCTGACACCAACCGTGATCGGTGATACGGTCTTCACGAGTACGTATGGGGGCGGCACATATCTGTACGACGTGAAGGACGTGGGCAGTGGTTTTCAGGTCTCAGAAAGGTGGCGATCGAAGACGCAGGGTTACATGTCTTCCCCGGCTGTGGTGGGCGGTCAGGTGTTTTTGCATCTGAGGAATCAGCGGCTCACCTGCATCGATCCCGCCAATGGTGAAACTCACTGGACGACTCGGCCCTTCGGCAAGTACTGGAGCATGGTGGCCAATGGTAATCGTCTGCTGGCACTGGATCAGCGCGGAGAGCTGCATTTGATCGACGCTGCTCCGGATGAATTTGTTGAAGTATCGGGCCGGAAAATCAGCGACGCTCAAACCTGGGCCCATCTGGCAGTGGCTGATCAACAATTGTTCGTGCGTGAACTCAACGCAATGAGCGCATGGAGCTGGAAGTGACTGTCATCGAGTGAACTTCGGCGTGCCGGGAGTTCCCGCGAAACCTGCAAGCAGAAAACGATGTCGAAAACTCTTCAACATTCTCAACCACCAGACTCACCCGAACAAGTCGCAGATGCTGTTGTCATCGGTGGCGGCCCGGCGGGATCCTGTGCGGCGACATTACTGGCCGATCAAGGTCACGACGTGGTGCTGCTGGAACGGGAAGTCGTTCCTCGGACTCACGTGGGCGAATCCCTGATTCCAGCCGCGAATGAAGTTCTGCGTCGCCTGGGTGTTGTTGACGAATTGAATCGCACATCGTTTCCGCGAAAACACAGCGTCCAGTTTGTGGGGGCTGCGGGGATTGCGTCAGCACCCTTCTACTTCGAAGAACATGATCCTTTGGGCCGTGGCCACACGTGGCAGGTGGTCCGCGCCGAATTTGATCGCATGCTGTTGCGGCGCGCTGAGCGGGCGGGTGCCAGAGTGTT
Organism: Planctomycetaceae bacterium; assembly: GCA_039831615.1. GTDB lineage: Bacteria > Planctomycetota > Planctomycetia > Planctomycetales > Planctomycetaceae > S139-18. The sequence goes on along the minus strand of JBDOMX010000802.1, from coordinate 11,011 downwards.
CACCCAGACTCGGGCGCTTTCAGTGGAATTGTCAGGCGATGAGCTGCCCAAAGTCATCTACCGCAATGACGCCGATGATCAGCCTGTTGTCCGTGAGCAGAGGTGTCGTGTCGTCATCGATGCGAGCGGCCAATCATGCTTTATCGCCCAGCGACTCGGACTGCGGGAATCTGATCCTGAGTTGAGGAACGGGACCGTGTGGAGTTGGTTCCGAGGTGCCGCACGCGACTCGGGGCGTGATGAAGGTGCGACCATCATTTTCAGCTCTCAGGACCATCAATCGTGGTTCTGGTATATCCCTCTCCCTGACAACATCGTGAGTGTCGGGTGTACCGGATCGATGGACCGGATGTTCGGCACGAGACTTTCTGCAGAAGCTGTTTTTCAGCGGGAACTGCAGGGATGCCCGGCTCTCGAGAAACGGTTGAGAAGTGCAACATCAACCGAACCGTTTCGCACCACGAAAGACTACTCCTATCGATCCAGGCGAGCGGCCGGCGATCGATGGGTCCTGATCGGCGACGCTTACGGGTTTATTGATCCGGTCTATTCATCCGGAGTCTTCCTCGCTCTGAAGTCTGCTGAACTCGCAGCGGACGTCATTCACGACGCCCTGCTCGACGATGATTTGACAGCGAATCGTCTCGAATCATGGAAACCTGAGTACGATGCCGGAGTGCAGCACTTCCGTCGACTGGTGCGGGCTTTCTATGATCCCGATTTCAATTTCGGCGAATTCCTGGCGCGATATCCTGAGTACCGGGATGACCTGACGGAGCTTCTGGTGGGCAACGTCTTTGCTCCAAACGCAGGCCGTCTGTTTGAGACACCCGGTGCACCGATGTAGTCAGCTGTTTCGGTATACCGCAGGTCTGGACGAGGCGTGCGTGAGATAGGTGAGAGCCGTTTTCAACAAGTCGTGGCGGGTTCCGGCTCGCGGGGAAATGGATGGTGGGGTCTGGCACTTCCGCCGTGGCCACCAACCAGCGTCGTACGCTGTCGTCGAGGAAAGGATTGTGACTTTGGTTCACGTGATTGCCACAGTTTTGTTGGGGCCGGTGTTGCTCGGTCAGGGGCGATTCGTTCGTCGTCGCCTGCCTCTGCTGCCGGAGCCTCCCGGTGATCGCATCGGTACTGCTGGAAATGGTCCCGCACTGCGATTGCTGGTCATCGGTGATTCGGCGGCGGCTGGTGTCGGGGCGGCCCATCAAAATGACGCACTTCTTGGACAGATCGTCGCGAGGTTGTCTCCGCACTACACCGTGCACTGGACGCTGCACGCCCAGACCGGAGCAACAACCGCATCGACGCTGGAGGGGCTCGGACAACTCGGTGAATCCTCATTTGATGTGGTTGTGACGTCGCTGGGTGTCAATGACATCACTGCCAGTGTCGGTCGATCGCGCTGGCGTATGCAGCAGCAGGAATTGAGAAACACGCTTGGCCGCCTCTTTCAACCTCAGCTGATCGTTGTGTCCGGATTCCCGCCGGTGCACGGTTTTCCTGCGCTGCCTCAACCGCTTCGCTGGTATTTGGGGCGTCGAGCCAAAGAACTGGACCGAGACCTGCGACAGGATGTCCGTGACGAAACACGGATCAAATATGTTCAGATCAACTTCACGGAGGACCCACTTCTCATGGCCACTGACGGCTTTCATCCAGGTCCACCTGCCTATGCACTCTGGGGCCAGCGGGTGGCCGACAAGACATTGCGGACGCTGTGGCCCTCCTCCCTGAACCACGGCGTCGTGCAACTGTCAGGACAGAGCTGACGACGAACCAGGTGTCATCCCGACCGTTGAACAAACTGCTGTTGTCTGGAATCCGGGAAATGTCGCTCGCTGCAGGAAATTCAGGCATTGCGTTTACTCCAGAATCGCTCACGAAGTACCATCGCGCCGCAAGTCAGTAATTCGTTACTATTAAGAAAGAAAAATTATGCCCGACGTATGTGAAGAAATCATCAAAGAACTAAAAATCGCCTACTGGATGGAGATCGAAACGGTCACAAACTACATCTCGAACTCAATCAACCTCGATGGTGTTCGTGCTCAGGAGATTAAGAAAGCATTGGAGGCGGATGTTCAGGAAGAATTGACACACGCGCAGACTCTGGCTCGCCGCATCAAGACGATCGGTGGAACTGTACCAGGCAGCGGTGAATTCAAATCGGCTCAGACGTCACTCCAGACTCGCGAAGACACGACGGACGTCGCTTCTGTTATTAAGGGAGTCATCGCCGCGGAAGACTCTGCGATTGCTCAATACAACAAGCTGATCAGACTTTGTGATGGAGTAGACTATGTTACTCAGGATCTTTGCATCCAATCCCTGGCGGATGAAGAAGAGCATCGCAGGGATTTCATTGGATATCTGACTGAGTACGAAAGTCTGTCATCCTGATATTCTCGGCCATCGCCGCACGACAAAGTCAAATCACCGACTCCAGTCGACCCGACTTTGCAGAACGCAGGCAGGCCTCGACGGTGGCGCAAATCTCGCGGCCCCCCAGAGCATCAAGCATCGTGGGAGTTTCTTCCTCAATCGCCCGGGCAAAATCATCCATCAATAAATAGTTGTTTTCATCTGCGACGCGAATGTGTCGAAACTCTTTCGGTGGCTGATCCCGATAGTAGAGGGCGATTTCCGGCCTCGATTCGCTCACCACCAGTGATCCCTCGGTGCCCAGCAAATGGAGCTTGATTTCGCCGATGTCCGGATGGCTGGCTGCCCCGATCCGGCCGATGCACAGTGATCCAACAACGCCGCCTTCCATGTCCAGTGTGACTGTCGCCAGATCGTCCACGTGATTGTCCACATTGGCTTGATGAAAATGAGCAGCGGTCCTCGTAAAAACGCGTTCCACCTTGCGGCCGGACAGCAGGCGGATGTAAGCCAGCGGATAGATCCCTTCGATTTGCAGTTCGCCCATTGGCTCCCGGCCAACTCCACCGTCAGAACCATCGGCATGAGCTTCGATCTGACGTTGCTGCCAGTCAAGGGGCTGATCGCCCGTCCGTCGCGTTCCCTTCGGCGGGCCCGCGTCCTTGGAGAAGTAGAAATCACAGTGAATGGCTCGTAGCGCCCCGATGGCACCGTCCTGCACGGCTTGGTGCGCCTGCCGCACCGACGGAAGGAAATTGCGATTCCAGACAAGACACCGCACGCCGGTTGATTCAACCGATTCAACCAATCGATCGCATTCGCTTAACCTGGTGGACAATGGTTTGTCGACGATCACGTGCAGGCCGGCACTGGACGCCCGCACGGCCAGGTCACAATGACGCTCCGCCTGCGAACTCACAACGGCGATGTCGGGTGAATAATCCTGGACGGCCTGATCCAGATCCCGAACATATGGGAGGTCGAAGCGGTCCGCAAATTCCTGATTACGATCATGAACCCAGTCTGGTTCATGGGGATCATCGCAGACGGCCACCAGATCGAATCGCGGATGCGCATCGACAGCGAGGGCGATGTATGCATGCTTCACGACGCTCAGAACCAGAGCTTTGAAACGTTTTTCAGACATCTGTACCTCCCGCAACGACCGCATGCTGCTCAATGGATTCACGCACCTGGGTGCCAGCCTGTTTCGCTGCCAGTGTGTCCCGCCAGTTCGGCGAAAACTCTCCACCGTCGCGAACGGCGGTCGCGAAACAGTCGATCGTTGCCGCGAGTGCTGAATCTCGCTGCGGTGTCAGCAACGTACTAGTGCCGCCGCTATTGAGGAGAAGATTCATGTTGTGGTGATCGTCGGCGTAGGCCGCTCCTGTGGACCCAATCATTGACAGCGAGTAATACTCATTCCCGCCTGGACTGGCTGAGTCGAAATCGATGATTGCCATTCCTGCATCGTTAAATCCGAGATGAATTTGAAGATACCCGGGACGTTCCAGAGCGAAAATTTCGACCGGCCGCCCTCCGAACATCCAAAGTGCGAGATCCAGTTCGCTGACGGCGGAAACTGTGTTGCCGACGTCGGCGTTCCAGCAATGGATCCGCAGGAGCCCGGGTTCTCCCAGTTTTCCCGCATCTAACGCTCGCTTCACCTGTTGAATCGAGGGCTTGAATCGACTCGTGTGAGCCGGCATGGTGGCATTTGAATCCTGCAGATATTGGCAAGTCTCGGTGGACAGGGTCAACGGATTCAGCAAGAGCACCTTGCGGCCCGCGTTCGCCGCCGAAGTTGCTGAATCGACGCTGTCTGTAAGCAAGGCAGCGCAGTCGTTCTCATCCTGCACGAGCTGAACGGCTCGCGATCGAGCGGCCATTGCACGGCAGGTTGCTGCCAGGTCCGACGACACGTCGATTGCCAGCTGAATTCCGGGTGTCACGTGTCGGTGTCCTCTTCAATGGCATCAGAACACAAGGCGGTGGCACGCATTCAGAGCGGACATATGGACGTCCAAAGAACAGTGCACAGGTGCCTGTGCCGCCGGATCACAACAGAAACTTTGCCACGACTATTCAAAATCAAGACGGATTTGTCAAAGCAATGGTGAATTTGGACGACGAATGTGAATCACAAAAGCCGGGACGCAATTGTAAACTGCTCTAAAACGTAGCATTGCAGGTTGTGACCGTGGCTGCACCACCAACGACGCGTTTCTGTTCGCCAAGCGAAAGGGATCCCCCAATGACCAGTAACAACACGATCGGCGTCGGAGTACTGGGCGCGACGGGCTATATTGGGAAACCTTACCGAGCTGAGATTCGCGAAGTCGCCGATGCCCGCATCGTTGCCCTCTGTGCCCGCCGACGAGATCTGTTGGAAGCAGCCGGTGCTGAAGACGAAGCCGAGCTCATTACCCATGACTGGCGCGAGGTTGTGGATCATCCGCACGTTGATTTCGTCATCGTGGGCACACCGGACGCACTGCATCACGAAGCAGTCCTCGCAGCAGCTGCCGCAGGAAAGCATATTTTTTGTGAAAAACCGGTTGGCATGAATTCCAATGAGGCGGCTGAAATGTGGCAGGCGTATCGTGACGCCGGGACACTGGCTCACTATGTCCCGTTCTGGTCACGCTACGTCGCCATCTTTCAAAAAATGAAGATGCTCGTTGACTCGGGACGGCTCGGCACGATTCGAGGTGTCGTGTATCGCTGGCACAATCCGCGTCCCGAGAATATGCCGCTGACCTGGCGCGATGATCCACGGCTGTCCGCGGCCGGCAGCATTGCTGATGTTGGTTCGCACGCCTACGACACAGTCTGCTGGTTGCTCGGCTGTGAAGCAACTCGCGTGCTGGCCCATGCCGCGATGATCACTCCGTTCAAAGCAGATCTTGGAGCGATCAACCTGGAAGAAGCACTCCGGAATGGCGCCGAACCTCACGGCGATGTGGCACAGCGGCAGGGCGGCACTCCGGACTATGCCAGCGTTGCCTGGGAATTTGCGAACGGAGCCGTAGGCATGCTGGCACTGTCTCACGCAAGCAGTTTCCGGAAAGGCATCTGCCCTGAACTGGAACTGCACGGGACCAGGGCATCTGTGAGTATCAACCGAGTCACGGGGGACGTCGTTCTCGGTGATCCGGAAAGTCCTCCGGAACTTCTTGCCAACGTTCCTCACGAAGGTTTTGGAAATCGCTTTGAGAAATTCGTGTTTCCTGTGGTGCGCAGTGCCGTCGCCGGTGAGTCACCCGTCGATCACCCGAACCTGCAAACGGGCTGGCGCGTGCAATGTTTTACAGATGCGGTCGTTGAATCGGCCCGAGCCGGTGGATGGGTCAGCGTGCGGGAATGATCCCTGGGAGTGTTCGCCATTTGGTTGTTGCCACGGAACACGGAAACACTGAGTCGCTGTACAGAACGCTCGACATTTCCTCGCAGCGATGTTTCCACCACGTCAGCGATGCACAACAATATCAGCACGCCGCAACATTATTCAGTGACTACAATGCGTTTCAAGTGCCGTTGCCCATATCATGGCTTCCGACCCATTGCTGTGGCATGCGCCGGTGATTGGTCCGGCGATTCTGTCTGGCGATTCCGTTGGCAGGACTGTCTGGCTGCTGCGTCACATCGACTGCGACGACTCACTTCCCGCCGAAACTCGTTCGTTGCGTCCGACAAAACGAAATCCATTTGATTGTCGTGAACAACGATTAGGGTTCACCCGTAGCTGGAGTCGCCAGACTTCAGGGAACGACCGAGCATTCCGAATTCTTGTGAATCCGGCTACCCTCAACTTAAGCTTTGTCAGACCACTATGATGTTGCCTGTGGATGATGTGGAGTTACAGACGTCTCAGAGGAGACACCGGTAGATTGATCATGCACCGATGTTAGTGTGCTCCGTAGCCGCACATCTCAATTCTCCCCGAAATCAAATCACAGAGCATTAACAGTTGTTGACTCGCCTCCTCAGTATCAATCCCGATGACCGTCGGCCGTTTACGTGGTCGGCCGGATGGTTTTCCACGGTTCTTTCGGCTTATTACATCGTACGGCCAGTCCGTGAAGCGCTTGGGAGTATGGAGGGTGCGACGAGACTGAAGTACTTTTTCCTGGCCGTGTTTCTGACAATGCTGCTGGCCGTGCCGTTGTACTCTTATCTCGTTGCCCGATTCGAACGTCGCCGGCTGGTTCCCATCGTCTACCGATTCCTGGCTCTGAATCTGGTCGGATTCAGTTTGGCAATGCGATCGTCCGATCAGGTGGTCGCACAATTCGTCGCGCCGGTGTTCTTTGTCTGGGTATCGGTGTATGTCATGTTCCTGACGTCACTATTCTGGAGCGTTCAGGCGGACGTGTTTTCACGGGAGCGTGGCAAGAATCTGTTTGGGAAAATCTCAGGGTGCGGTACGGCGGCGGCGATTCTGGCGTCTTTGATGATGGGAGAAACAGCCGATCTGATTGGTCCGGCCAATATGCTGCTGGTCTCGGCTGCTCTGATGGAATGCGGACTGTATTGTTTTCGCCGACTTGATTTGTCGAGCGCCCACGCGAGGCCTGCAGAAATCACGACTGGCCAAACGTCAGATCCGTTTCAGGGTTTTGTGCAGGTCTTCCGGTCTCCTTATCTCCGCGCAATTCTGTTGTATACGTTCGCCACAACGCTGTGCAGCACGTATCTGTACATGCGCCAGGCAGACATGTTCAAAGCCGCCTGGCCTGATCATGCGGAACGCACGAGTAATTTTGCCAGGATGGATTTTGGGGTGCTGGTGGTGACGGCATTCATTCAATTCCTGATTGCAACTCCCCTTATCAAACGAAGTGTGGGGCTGACAGCGTGTGTTCTGCCATTGATCTTCGCGACCGGATTCGGAAGTCTTTCGATCGTGTCGTCGATTCAGATCCTGATTCCGACAATGATTCTGAGTCGTGCATGTACCTACGGCCTGTCAGTTCCTGCCATTGGAGTGCTCTACACGGTCGTCAGCCGGGACGAAAAGTACAAAGCAAAAAGTGTCATCGACACACTCGTCATTCGGGGAGGTGACGCATTCACGACCTGGTCGGTCAGCGTCCTGCTGGTCGCAGGAATGGCCGTGCCGGTGCTCACCGGCCTGATGGTCCCGATTGCATTTTCCTGCATGGGGATTGGCCTGTTACTCGGTCGGAGGATTGGTCAGACGAAAGACGCGGAACCGAATTGACTCGATGTTAAAGCGAAGCAGCACCGAACCCCTGTTCGCCGGGCCTGAATCCGGGCCGGATCGACTGATGACAAATGTGGCACCGCGTACGGACTCACGTCCAACGCGGTGCCTCTTACTTCGAGGACGGTTTCAGCAAATGAGGCCCCAGCAGCATCATGCCGCCATCAACCGGAATAGTCGCACCAGTAATAAAGCTGGAGAGATCGGACGCCAGAAAAACAGCGGCGTTGGCCACATCGTCTTTTGTGCCCAGACGCTGCACTGGCATCTGTTGACCCGCTACCGCCTGATCATCTTTTGACGGCAGCAGCCGATCCATGCCTTCTGTCTCCAGAATTGGTCCGGGCACAATCGTGTTGGCTCGAAGTCCGTCGCATCCCCACTCCAGTGCGATTGTCTTTGTAAACATCTCTACGCCTGCTTTGGCTGCATTGACGTGGCTTTGATATGGATAGGCCACAAAGGCCTGAGGAGCGGACACATTGATGATCGTGCCGCCCGGTTTTGTCATGAACTCATGAGCTGCCTTGCACACGTGAAATGTGCCCACAAGATCAATGTCAATCACCGCTCGAAATGCATTCGATGACATGTCTTTGGCTGAGGCCATGAAATTACCAGCGGCACCTGAAACCAGAACATCAAATGAACCCAACTGTACAGCTGCCTGCGACATAGCTGATTTCACGGCGTCCAGGTCGCGTACATCACCCGTGTAGCCAACACACTCGGAATTGATGACCTGCAATTCCTCGACCGCTTTGGCAATCTTCTCATCCGACCGACTGAAGACCGCCACGTTCATCCCTTCTCCCGCCAGACGTTTTGCGATGGTGAGATTGATGCCACTGCTTCCACCAGCAATAAATGCTGTCCGTCCTGTGAGACCCGATTCTGTCACGACGCTGTCCTTCGTTTTAGCCCGACCCGGGGATTGTTCCAGCTGCTCATCTTCTACTCAGGAGATCCCACGTTAGCACACCGGTAACCGTTCGTGCATTGAGCCGGACAGGAAACGGACGAAGTCCTCCGCGTGTGTCACACTTTTTACTCAATTGCCTGGCAACGGCGGCACAGGTTGGGACAATCAGTCGCTCTCGATCGCTCCTGTGCGGAAATGTCTATGAGCTGCCACGACCTTGCACGCCCTCTGACGATTGCTTGCTGGGCCATGTTCCAGCCGGTTTGCGCGATCGCCGGGGACGCCAACATTCATCACCCTAACATTGTCTACATCCTTGCCGATGATCTGGGAATTGGCGACGTCCGTGCTTTCAATCCCGATGGAAAGATTGCTACGCCGAACATGGATCAACTGGCAGCCGAGGGAATGAGATTTATCGATGCTCACTCCGGATCGGCGGTTTGTACGCCAACCCGGTACGGGATCCTGACCGGGCGCCATGCATGGCGCACACGGCTGCAGTCCGGAGTTCTGTGGGGCTATTCGATGCCGCTCATCGCAGCGGACCGGATGACAGTGGCCTCCCTGCTGGAAAAACAGGGTTACGCGACGAGCTGCATTGGGAAGTGGCATCTCGGGCTGGAATGGACTCGCAAAGATCCAGCCATTCCTTATGTCGACAGCTCAAATGAAGGTTGGGACAACTACGACTTTGCGAAACCCATCGTTTCAGGACCGAACCAGGTCGGCTTCGATTCATTCTTCGGAATCTCAGCCTCGCTTGATATGCATCCCCACGTGTTCATTGAAGACGACCATGTCACCAGCGTGCCGACGCGTCTCACCGAAGGATCCAAAGGAAAAAAATTCTGGCGCAAAGGACCAATCGGTGATGATTTCCAACACGTCAGGGTTCTGGACAGGCTCACTGAAAAAGCAGTCGAATATGTGAACGCTCAGACCGCCGAGAAACCGTTCTTTCTATACTTTCCACTGCCGGCACCGCACAAACCTATTCTTCCTGAAGGCCGCTTCCAGAATAAGAGCGGACTCAATGAATGGGGCGATTTCGTCATGCAGGTTGACTGGACAATAGGCCAGGTGATGCGGGCCGTTCAGTCGATGGGGATGACCGACAACACGCTGTTCATTGTCACCAGCGACAACGGAGCAACTCCCGGTGCAGACTTCGATGAACTGGGGCAAAAAGGACACGATCCCAGCGCTCACTTTCGAGGCCACAAGGCGGACATTTTTGAGGGAGGTCACCGGGTTGCCTTCATCGCGCGCTGGCCGGCCGTTGTTCAGTCCGGCGCGGTTTCTCAGGAGACCATATGTCATACGGATCTGCTCGCCACAGCCGCCGACATCACAGGCTTCGAACTCCCGGCCAGCGCAGGAGAAGATTCGGTCAGTATTCTGCCACTATTGACACAATCGACGGATGGCCCCGTGCGAGAAGCCACAGTTCACCATTCCATCAATGGATCGTTTTCAATTCGTCGAGGCAAATGGAAGTTGTGCTTCTGTGCCGGATCCGGTGGTTGGAGCGACCCTCGGCCTCAGGCAGTAAAGAAGCAGAAACTGCCGCCGCGTCAGCTGTTTGATCTTTCGACAGACATTTCCGAACAGAAGAATGTTCAGGCTGACCACCCTGATGTCGTCGCAGAGCTCACCAGATTGCTGGAGCAGTACATTGACCATGGCCGCAGTACGCCAGGTGTACGACAGGTCAACGATCGTGATGTGAGTTTGGCGTCACAGTAACAGGGCTGACAGGACATGGCGGAACGCTGTAGTTCACGGATCTGCCGTTCGATTCCAGGTGACAGGGTAGCGCTATTCAAATGAAATCATTCCTGCGCGTTCGACTTCCGCTTCTCGTACTGTTGCTGCTTGCAACTCTAAGCCGGCCGGTTGCAGCCGGCGAGCAGCCCAACGTGCTTTGGATATACCTGGAAGATGTCAGCGGCTGGTTCAGTTGTTACGGCGAGACGCTGATTGATACGCCGAATATCGATGCTCGTGCTGCCCGCGGAACCCGTTTCACTCGATTCTACACGCCGGCTGGAGTTTGCTCTGCCACACGATCGGCGATCATCACCGGCATGATGCAGACATCAATTGGAGCTCACAACCACCGCAGCTGCCGGGCGACGTTCCGCGGAAAGAGTATGGGCGATGTTGACGAAAATATTCTGCCGTATGATGTCGTGCCGCTGCCAGTACGGTTTCGCAACGCTGGGTACTGGACCTTTAATGAAGGTGAAAAGGACGACTACAACTTCACTTTCGACATCAAAGAATTTTATGACTTCGCACGCAGCCGAGGTGGATGGGGACCGGGGTCGCTGGTGAACGGTGATTGCTGGGGCGGACTAAAAAGCGGCCAGCCCTTCTTTGGGCAGGTGCAACTGGGAGGTGGAAAACTGGGGAAGCGTGCTCCCCCAATCGTCGATCTCGCTGCCGTGTCGGTCCCGCCCTACTATCCCGAC
>JBDOMX010000723.1:0-3263 GCA_039831615.1 Planctomycetaceae bacterium | reverse complement strand
AAAACTCGATGGTTTGATACGGGGGAGCGCAACAGTTTTCCCTTCTCCCCGCAAACCCAATCCCTCCATTTTCCGGCACGTGCATCAGGCCAGCCGCACGCCACATCAGGACCCTGATGTAGGACGAGTGAGTTCCCATCCGGTGACCTCGCGGAGATCAGTCTGGCCGATCCACGTGAATCCGTGTCCTAAGGAATTGCATTTTGATTCCAGTCAACGTTCAATGGTCGGACACCTTGCCTACTGACGATCTGTCCCGTGTGACTTTGGAGCAGACATGCCGTCCCGGTTCAAATCGGTTTCAAGACAACCTGATCTGGTTCGACAGGTTGTTGACCAGCTCATGGCGATGATCTCCAGCGGTGGCCTCTGTGTCGGCGATGAAATTCCCCCCCGAAGCAGCACTCTCAAAGCAGTTTGGAGTTTCGCGGACGGTGACGCGAGAAGCGATGCAGACTCTTCGTGGTCTGGGCGTGATCGACGTCAGCCGCGGCAAGCGCCCTCGAATCAAGGAGCTTGGCACCGATGCCACAATCGAAAACATCCATCTTCACCTGAAACTGAGTCCTTCCCCACTTCTGGACCAGCTTGAATTCCGTACTCCCGTCGAATGCCACATCGTGGAACTTGCCTGCGAGCAAAGATCAGCAGGTCACCTTGCGGCACTCCGCGATGCTCTCGACGAACGGCGCGACAGAAAAACTCCGGAAGCCTCCGTCGGTGCTGATCTGAGATTCCACAGAATTCTCGCTTCGACGACAGGAAATCTATTGTTCGAAGTCATGTTGTCGTCAATCGGAGAGCTCATGCGACAGGCAATGAACATTGACGAACATGGAGCGACGAGGGTATTGATGGACCAGATTCATGAAGAGATTTTCGAAGCCGTTGCTGAACGCGACCCCGTTCGGGCTCGTAACGCAATGCGACGGCATATGGATGAGAGTCGAAAGATCCTGTCGGAACAGATCGACGAATAGCGGATTTCGCATCGTCGCAGCGGGTTCCGGCTCGCGGGGCAAAGGGACATGAGCGCTGACACTTCTGCGCAGCCACGAATAGACCGGAATACGCTGTCAGCGACGAATTCAAGCCGACTGGCTCGGACTCAGTTTAGGCCTGATCTCGGCGCTCGCCCCGTTGGACGATCATGAAAGTGGCTGTGGCGTCGGCAATCAGATCGCCGCCATCCTGCAGTCGCACCTCACCCTGCAATTCAACGAGCAGCATCCGTTCACTTTCGATCCACCCAAACAGTTCGACGGCCTGCCCCACCTGGAGCGGCTTGCGGTAGCGGATGGCAGCACTGGTGGTCAGGGCTTTCCTGTTCCGCAAATAGAGGGCGTTGGACATCACGTCGTCGAGCGCGGTGAAGATGATCCCACCGTGGATGATATTGTCGTAACCGACGTGATTCTCGGTGCCCGTAAACACAGCGGTGCACCGGCCGTCGGCATCCAGCGAGAAACGGAGCTGCAGACCGACAGGATTGTCGGGGCCGCAGCCAAAGCACATCGGCGCATCGTCAACCTGCCTCGGATTGCTCACGGAATCATTCCTCCCTGTGTCCGAACACCCATTAACGGTCCCCAGTCAAATCGAATCCGCCGCTGCCGTGTCCCCTGGTGTTCAGCCGAGTGCCGTCGGGAATGTCAGCACAGACTGTAGTGGATCCCGGAAAAGATTTCCGGTGAGTAACAGGCCACATTGATCGAATGCTGACATCTGCCGACTTCCGGAGACGGCATGCACAACAACACAGCCGCTGGAGCCCCGGCAACTGAGTCGTTGTGGTGGCAGTCCACTCGTTCTCTGTGATCTACCGACCACCGTGGGGAAAAGAATACTGCGGCGGCGGACCGGTCAGCGACCCGCGGTTTTGGTCGACAGGATTCAGTCGGGCCGTTTGCCGGAGAATCCCGCGATGTCGTCGAGGATGAGCTACAGGCAGGGCACCAGAACGAGGATAATCGCGGTGGCAAACAGAATTCCGAAGCCCAGTGAGATCGCCATCGGAATGATGTACTGAGCCTGCAGTGAGTCCTCAAAGATCAGTGGCATCAGGCCACCAAACGTGGTCAGTGTCGTCAGCAGAATCGGGCGGAAGCGACGCAGCCCGGCCTGGGAAATTGCATCGAAAGCCGAACGGTCCCCGCGGCGACGGTTGGCATAATCGATCATGATCAGGGAGTCGTTGATCACGACACCGGACAGCGCGATCACCCTCATCAGGCTGACGAGCGACAGGTCATATCCCAGCAGCATATGGCCCAGAACCGCCCCGACGATCCCGAATGGAATGGCGACGAGTACAATCAATGGCGGAATGTAGTCCCGAAAAGCAATGGCCAAAAGTGAATAGATGACGGCCAGTGCGAGTCCAAATGACCCCCACAGCGACGACGTGGCGCGACGCATTTCCGCATCACTGCCCTCAAAGCTCCACGTAATGCCGGGAAAATCTGTGCGCAGCTGAGGCAGCACGTCATTGCGCAGCGCATCGATCACCTGAGTGACCGCACGTTTGGGGTCGATGTCCATGGAGACGTTGACCACGCGTCGGCCATCACGGCGATTAATTGCCGTGATGGCATCGACTTTCTCCACCGTCGCGACGTCCAGGAGAGGCACTTCCGTTCCATCCGGAGTCCGCACGATCAGGTCTTCCAGATGATGAATGTCTTTGCGCTGATCTTCCGGCAGCTTTACGCGGACTTCGACCTCATTCGTTCCCCGCAGCAGGCGAAGGGCGAGGGAACCAAAAAACGCGCCGCGTAACTGGTTGCCCAGTTCTTCGTCGGTCAGCCCCAGCGCTCGGCCTTCAGGGCGCAGACGGAAATCGTACTGCGCCTTACCCTTATTGTAGTTGTCACTCACATCGCGGGCGTTTTCAAAAGCCTCGACGCGTTCAACGAAGGCCTGTGACGCCTTTTCAAGGACATCAATGTCGCTGTGACTGAGGTCGACACTGATATCCTGGCGATGTCCGCCGGAGTCTGGTTGAACTGAGAATGAAAACCAACCTCTTCGAATCCGTCGCGGATCGTGGCGATATCTCCCAGGGTCACGGCAGGACCCTCACGCCCGGAAACGATTTCGATTCCAGCGAATTCCTCAGCCCATTGCCGGCGGGCCTTCACGAGTTCGATCAGCACTTCGCCGCGTGCTTCGCGTGCTTCGCTGGTGATCTCACAAATCCCCTCGACGCCGCGGACCGCCTCTTCAATCGGTCGCAGGATGCCCTGCTCCACCTCCGATGGTGC
>JBDOMX010000552.1:0-3268 GCA_039831615.1 Planctomycetaceae bacterium | reverse complement strand
GAGGCACCACTGCGTGTCTGGTGCCGCGTTCAGCAGTATAGCTGTGTGTTTCGGAGTAACGTAGAAGTCCCGGCTGCGGTTTGCCTCTGTGCCGCTCACCTGAGCGTCAAACGGATTTGTCTCGACAAGCCCACGACGTTTTGCAGCGTTGAAGAACATTTTGCAGTTTGCGATGTGCTTCCGTTTGGCGTTCTCCTCCATCGGCTTCCCGTTCGGGTGTGCCGCCGACCGCTTGATCCGTCGTTTGTCCATCCAGACCCGAAACTGGTGGGCATCTTCTGCCGTCACTTCATCCAGACGTTTGGACGTACGGAAGATTTTGATCAGAAATCGCCTTGTGCCAGCCCAGTTGGCAAGCGTCGATTTTGCAGCCTCCCGCCCCTGTGAAGTGCGACCGTGAGCAATATGGTCATTAAGGAAGTCAGCTAGCGTTATCGACTGTTCTTCTGATTCTGATACTGATGCCGCGACGGCTTTCGGCTGTGCCAATCCAGCACGCACCAGCTTCGCGTGTAGCTTGCCGCCGATGTCACCGAGCCACTTCGCAGTTGTCAGTTCGACTGTGCCGCCACTGGCTTTTGCCGCCACCAGAACATCGATGTGCCGAGCGATCTGATTCGCGGTGGCTTTGTTGACCTTGCCAGGTCGCAGTGATCGCCGTGCGTTGTCCTCGTCGATGTAAGAGACTTTCCAGCCTTTGCCGTCTTTGTGAACGCTTGCCATAACTCCCCACCTCCTGAAATGAGTCCCTGATCAACGTGCGTCTAAGCGTCTTCTCGCATGGTCCACGTCAGCCCCACGATAGGCAGCAGTGCATCGACCGTGGAAATCCTGATGTCGCTGTCAAGGTTCACGAACCGACTCAAAGTCCCTTCTGGAACTCCAGTTTCCTTCGAGATCTGGTAGCGACTCTTTGGTCCGTCTAAAATTGCCTGCTTCAACGCCTCTGCCAGCGTCTGCGGATTCTTCTTTTTCGCCATGATGTCCTCCTGCTTGCTTTTCAGTAAGTATAGGCGGTCCTGACAGCTTGTCAATGCGCAAGGCTGCGAACAGAAGCGAACTCAGGGGCTAATTGCTGTCTTCTCCGCTTCCGGTACACCCACTTCAGCACGCCGTAAAAAATGGCGAAGAGGGTGATGGTAAGCCAGTGGCGAACTCGGAATGCAGGACGCCTTGTCCCACCCCAAATGTCAATTCCCGGAACGGCGATAATGAGCTCTCTCGCTCGTTGTTCCACCATGGCTGTGATTCTCGCTCGAAGCGTTTCTGACCTGACGGCCCAACGTCGTTGGAGCGATTGCGGCAATTCGTCGTGTCTCCTGATTTTCAGCCAAAATGGTGTTGTCCCGGAATCAGACGACGCTACTCCGCGCCTAAGTTCTCGCGAAACTGTTCAAAGCGGCTCTCCACAGCCTGTGCAGACGGTTCGATATCCGCCGGCAGCAATAACGTCTGCCCCGCGAACTCTGCGTAGTTCTCCGCGATCCGTGGATGGATGTGAATCTGCCATGTGCCCGGTTCTATGCCCAGCAGGTTCAGGTCGAACAGAGTGTGGATATCAGCTCGCAGCAACAGGCCGTTCTTAACATCGTTATCTTCAGGTCGACGGCATGGCCGTATGTGTGCGGCTTCGAGCACAGCCACGACCGTGCAGCCTGTGACGACGCAACGGTGCACATATCTGTTGAGAAGGCTGTGCCGAAATGCCTTTTGTCCACGACGTTCACCGCCCCGCAAACCTTCAATCAGAGCGTGGTGGCCGGCCCCGTGCTGATTGTTTCGGCTGTGCATGTCTGGTAATGTCTGGAGGACGGCGACAGGCTATTCCGTATAAGCGAGGTATTGGTCATGGCCACCGAAGCAAAATTCCTGACAGTCAAGGAGACGGCGGAAACACTGGGTATTTCTCCGAATACCGTTCGGGCGTGGGGAGCGAGCGGCAAGTTACCGGAGTACCGCCATCCGGTGAACAATTACCGGTTGTTTAAGGAGAACGATGTTGAACGACTTCGCGCGAAGATCGCGGAACCCGTTCTGCGAACCACACCAAAGACACGCTCAAAGAAACGACGTGCGAAGTAGTTAGCTCGGGCAGAAGTGGCACACAAAGAGGACGTCACGAGTGAGTGATCAATTTGAATTCCATCCTGTTGGACTGACGCGGTCTCAATTTGACCGCCTGTCTGAATATGCAGATCGGGCAGAGACGATTTCGCCCGGTCAGTTATTGGAGGAAGCTCGGCAGCACCTGGAGCAAACGCAACAGGCGCACGCAGCGAATCGAATGATCAATGTGCGACTGGCAGCAGCCATTGTTGTCGTGATCGAGCGGGTGGCGAATATGTGGGATTCGCTGTCGGCCAACCACCGAACCTGGTTAGCGGCGGCGATGCTTTACTTTTCAAGCTGTGACGACGATGAACCCGACTTCGATTCCCCTATTGGTTTTGAAGACGATGTCGAAGTCCTGAACTCCAGCCTTCGGTTAGCCGGGCTGAATGGCCTCTGTCTTAATTCGGAGGACTACGACGATGCCTAAAATTGCAGCTCCAACGCCGGGCATGCGAGTCTTGTGTCGTGACGCCGAATGGCTTGTCACGCGAGTCGACCCGTCCGATCGCAGTCACCAGAACTTCGCCGTTCATTGCGTCGGTGCGGACGATCTGGTTCGTGGCCATGAGGCCATCTTCCTGACTCAGTTGGACACGATTGAACCGGTTGATCCTCGGAACACTCAATTAGTTCAGGATCAGTCCAGCGGTTATCGGATGGCGAAACTTTTCCTGGAAGCCCAGCTTCGACAGATGCCCGCGACCGGTGTAGATCCGGATCTGGAAGGCATGGGCGTTTTCAAGCCGATGAAGTTCCAGATCCAGGCGGTTGAATGGGCCCTGCGGCAGCTACGACCACGGCTGTTGCTGGCCGATGCCGTCGGCCTTGGAAAGACGATTCAGGTTGGGATGATCCTTTCCGAACTGATGCGACGCGGCCGGGCCAATCGTGTCCTGGTCCTCGCCAAAAAGTCGATGCTGACTCAGTTTCAGTCGGAACTCTGGAATCGCTTTGCATTTCCACTGGTGCGACTCGACTCTGCCGGTATCGCCAAACTACGGCTGCGAATCCCAGCGAATAAGAACCCCTTTGAAGTCTACCAACGTGTCATTGTCAGCATCGACACGCTGAAGAACGTGGGCAGCTATCGACACTTTCTGGAAAACACACGTTGGGATTGTGTCGTCATTGACGAAGCCCACAACGTCGCCGGGGC
>JBDOMX010000518.1:0-3271 GCA_039831615.1 Planctomycetaceae bacterium | reverse complement strand
GCCCTTCGCTGACGAGGTCAACGGCAATCCGCACGGCGGCGAATCCCGTTCGCTTGGCGTTGCGAGTTTGCAGCATCCAAATCCGGCCGCGTTGAACCGTGAACTCGATGTCCTGCACTTCTTTGTAATGCTGTTCGAGCGTGATGCCGATGTTCGTCAGTTGCTCGAACGACTCGGGCATGATCTCGCCGAGTTCCTTCTCGATCCGCAACGGTGTGCGGATGCCAGCGACGACATCTTCACCTTGTGCATTGACGAGAAAGTCACCGCAGAAGCCGGGTTCACCCAGTGAGCAATCGCGTGTGAGTCCCACGCCTGTTGCACAGTCATCGCCCAGGTTCCCGAAGACCATCGCTTGCACGTTAGTGGCCGTCCCCCAGTTGTGAGGAATGCCGTAGTCGCGACGGTAAACAACGGCGCGGTCGTTCGACCAGCTACCGAACACAGCACCAATCGCCCCCCAAACCTGTTCGAGCGGATCAGTGGGGAAGTCGACGCCGGTGACTTTCTTCACGCAGGCTTTGAACTCGGCGACCAGTTCCTTGAGTTGCTCGGCGGAGAGGCCGGAATCGAATTTGACGCCGGCGGCTTCCTTCTTGGCGTGCAGGATGCCTTCGAAGTAATCTTCGTCTTCCTTCTTCTTGGGCTTCATGTCGAGCACAACGCCGCCGTACATCTGGATGAAGCGGCGGTAGCTGTCCCAGGCGAACGCCTCATTGCCCGCCTGTTTGGCCAGTCCGACGACGGTTTCGTCGTTGAGGCCGATGTTCAGCACCGTGTCCATCATGCCGGGCATCGATTCGCGGGCACCGGAGCGGCAGGAAAGCAGCAGCGGGTTGGTGGTCGAGCCGAACTCGGCCCCCATGACCTTCTCGATGCTTTTCATGGCTTCGGCGACCTGCTCGCGAAGATCGGCGGGGGAGGTGTTGTCGTGATCGGTGAAATAGTTGCAGACTTCGGTGGTGATGGTGAAACCGGCGGGAACAGGCAAACCGATGTTGGTCATCTCGGCCAGGTTGGCCCCTTTTCCGCCGAGCAGGTTCTTCATGGTGGTGTTGCCATCGGCTTGGCCGTCACCAAAGAAATAGACGTACTTGTTCTCTGTCGACATCCTAAAAGTCCTTCGCAAAGGGAGACCCGTCGACTGCGTTGGCAGTTCCAGACGGAAAAGGTAACGGAGATGACGGCTCCGACCGCCGGGCACGGAACATGCCTGCGGTCTCGTTGGAAGCCCGATCCACGCCATGCGGGCGCAGACCCTCAGCCGCACGAAACACGACCCTAGCAACCGCCTGTTCGGTCGTCAAGCCACCCGAATCGGTATCGATTAGAGGGGTTCTAATGGAAGCTCTTACAGGACACGGGGTTGCATGCTCTCTACCCGGAACCAACTTCTTGACATCCGCTCGCCAGCGCGGAGAATCGAGGATACGTTTCCTTGGCAGGACCTCTTTCAAATAAGGACTTCCCGATGTTGGCGCGGCTGATCCCCATGGACGGCGGCGAAGCGCACACGATCACACAGGATGTGACCGTGGTGGGAAGAAAATCCAGCTTGTGCGATCTGACGCTCGATCTGGGCAGCATTTCCAAAATACACTGCCTGATCGTCAAGACCGATGGCCTGTTGTTCGTCAGGGACCTGGGCAGCACCAACGGCACCAAAGTCAACGGCCAACGTGTGATCCGGGGTGCCTTACTCCCCGGCGATGAACTCGCGTTTGCCAGCACGAAATTCCGCGTGCATTTGGGTCCGGGCGAACCGGAAGTCGGACCTGATGAACGGACTGAGTTCCTCATTGAACCGGTTGAGGAATCTGACGACGAAGAATCCCTGTTTGATGAAGATTTTGCTGAGATCGACGAAGCAGATATTGTTGTCGCAGACATTGTCGACGACGACGATGCGGACGTTTACAACTTTGAGGAAGACGGTGATGACAGCGAGGTCGAGATCGAAATTGAGTAGCCCTGACCGCCTTGCTTGATTCGTTCGGGCATGCGCTGTGAAATAGTGCTGACATCACGACTTCACTCATCAGGCTAATGCACCCGATGCCCGAGACGACACGTGCCGACTTCCTCGGCCATCTCGAAGCCAGTCACTTGCTGACGGACGAGCAGTTGGCAACTGTGCGTGAAGCGCCCATTGACGCATCCGCAATGGTGCTGGCCGACAAACTCCTCTCCGACGGGTTGCTGACCGGCTGGCAGGCACCGATGCTGCTGTACGGGTACGACAAATTCTTCCTCGGCAAGTACAAGCTGCTCGACCATATCGGTCAAGGCGGCATGGGATCCGTCCTCAAGGCCGAACACGCTGCAATGGGGCGGGTGGTGGCCATTAAGGTGATGGCCGAGAAACTCGTCCAGAATACCGGCGCGTTGGCGCGGTTTCGTCGCGAGATTCAGGCGGCTGCTGCGCTGAATCACCCGAACATCGTGACTGTCTACGATGCCGACGAAGCGAACGGGATGCACTTTCTGGTGATGGAGTACGTAGACGGTGAGGACTTGGGTGTCGTCGTCAGACGACAGGGGCGGTTGCCTCTCGGTGAGGTGTGCGAGTACATGCGACAAGCGGCAGCAGGTTTGCAACACGCGCACGAACGGGGCATGGTGCATCGAGACATCAAGCCCTCAAATTTCCTGTTGATGCAGCGTGATGACGGGACGCGGGTCGTCAAGATTCTCGACATGGGCCTGGCGCGGTTCACGAGGGTGAAGTCTGATAGCGACGGGATGACGCAAACCGGGCAGATCATGGGGACGCCCAATTACATCTCGCCCGAACAGGCGCGGAGCACGCGAAGTGCCGACATTCGCAGCGATATTTACAGCCTGGGTTGTTCGCTGTTCCGCCTGCTGATCGGCCGCGTGCCGTTTGAGGGCGAGAATGCGATGGAGAAACTGATGGCGCGTTCGTTGAGCGACGCGCCCCGGATGTCGCAGTTGCTGACCGGCATCCCGCCGGAATTGGATGCAGTGGTGGCAAAAATGCTGGCGCGCGATCCGAACGCCCGCTATCAGACACCCGCCGAGGTGGCGTCGGCGCTCACCCCGTTTGCGAAACTAACGGGCGACGAAACGTTATTGGAATTGTCAGCGAGCGGCGGGCGTCAGCCCCCAGTCATCGTTGCAGAGCCTGCTCAGGAATCAGCGGGCTTACGCCCCCCGCTCGCCCCCCCGCAGATCACGAAAGCGGGTGCGAAACTAAAGCAGCAGATCGGGCAACGCAAGAGGACCGAGAAGAAGCGACTCGTCATGATCG
>JBDOMX010000383.1:1987-14681 GCA_039831615.1 Planctomycetaceae bacterium | reverse complement strand
CGATGTACGGCGGCATCAACCGTTGAAAACTTTTCGGGCGACTCCGGTCGGATTCATGCCGCGTCCGAGATCTTCTTCGAGCCTGGTCAGCGATACGAGTTAGATCCGCACAGACCGGCCCCCATCGTGGGGATTCGCTGGCTGCTTCAGCTTCAGCCGGGAGAACCGATTCCCCCGGTTTCTGTGCGATTCGGGACGACACGCGGTACCAATGCTCTGCTGACGCGTACCGGAGCCCGAACTGCACTCATCACGACCAGCGGGTTCGGCGATGTCCCATTCATCGGCAATCAGGATCGACCGCAGCTGTTTGATCTGGAGATCTGCAAACCAGAACCACTCTTTGAGACAGTCGTTGAGGTTTCCGAGCGCGTGGCTGCCGACGGCACAATCCTGGAGCCGCTGGATCATGAACACGCTCAGTGTCTGCTCAGTGACCTGCATCAACAGGGCGTGGAATCCGTCGCGATCTGCCTGATGAATGCATGGATTCAGCCACGACACGAATTCGAACTGTTACAACTGGCGCGGGAAGCCGGATTCATTGAAATCAGCCACTCGCATGAAGTGTCACCTCAGATCCGTTTCGTGCCGCGTTGCGACACCACAGTCCTGGACGCCTATTTGAATCCGGTTTTGCGGGTCTATCTCGATGACATTCGGCAGCATCTGGAGGGCAGTCGGATTCTGGTCATGACTTCAGCTGGTGGACTCGTCCGCAGTTCTGGATTTCGTGGCCGAGATTCGATCCTGTCGGGTCCTGCTGGTGGCGTGGTCGGATTTTCCCGGGCGGCGTCCGACGCCGGGTTCGCTCAGGCAATCGGCTTTGACATGGGCGGCACAAGTACCGATGTGGCCCGATTTGGAGGCCGATTCGAATACGAACAGGAAACAACCAAAGCCGGTGTGCGGATGATGACTCCGATGCTTGCCATCGAAACGGTCGCAGCAGGAGGGGGCAGCATCTGCGGATTCGACGGCGTCCGTCTGCATGCCGGTCCCGCCAGCGCCGCCGCTGACCCAGGACCTGCGTGCTACGGCTCAGGTGGTCCACTCACGGTCACGGATCTCAATGTGTATCTCGGCCGCGTGCTCTCCAGATACTTTCCCTTCGAACTTGACGTTGCCGCGGTGCAGGAACAACTCGAACGACTGCGGCTGAAAATGCAGCAATCTCACGCGTGGCATGAGACCATGTCGTTGCATTCGCTTGCAGAGGGACTGCTTCAGATTGCCAATGACAACATGGTGCAGGCCATTCGCCGGGTGTCGATCACAAAGGGCTACGATCCAGCCGACCATGTCCTGGTGAGCTTCGGTGGCGCGGGAGGGCAACACGCATGTTCGGTGGCGCGAGCACTCGGAATCACACAGGTGCTCATGCATCCGTTCGCCGGAATTTTAAGCGCCTGGGGGATGGGACAGGCAGACGTCCGCAATCGACGCAAGAAAAGTGTGCTGGCGCCGCTCAGTCAAAAATCACTGGAGCAGCTGGAACAAATCGTCCACTCGCTGACAATGGAAACGATCAATCATGTCCGGCAACAGGGAATCGACAGCGCCGAGATAGATGATCCCATGGTCGAACTCGAGCTCAGGTACAGTGGTACGGAATCGACCCTGGAGATCCCCTGGGCAAACGCCCTCCAATGTCGTCGGGAGTTCGAAAAAGAATATCGGCGGCTGTTTGGCTATACCCGACCGGATCGACCGATTGAGATCGCAGCTGTGATTGTTGAGGCGGTCGGTCAGGCAGTCGCGCCGAAAACACCTCAGCAATCTGCACAAACGGCAAATGGTGCCGTCCCCGACAGCACAACAACCACATACATGGACGGGCAGCATCTTGAAACCAACATCTATCTGCGTGATTTGTTGAAACCCGGCTGTGTTCTGGATGGCCCGGTGATTATCAGCGAACCGACATCAACGATCCTGGTCGAACCCGGTTGCCGAGCGGAAATACTGTTGAATGGCAGCGTTCTGATTACGATCGGCAAACGTGGCCAGCGGAAGGAGCTGTCGTCTGAGTCAACCGCTCTGTCCGACCCGGTCCTACTGGAAGTCTTCAACAATCAGTTTGTGTCGATCGCCGAACAGATGGGTCAAACGCTGCGGCGTACGGCAGTTTCCACCAACGTCCGAGAACGTCTGGACTACAGCTGCGCATTGTTCGATCGCCTGGGACGTTTGGTGGTGAACGCGCCGCACATTCCCGTGCATCTGGGGGCCATGAGTGAAACCGTATGCGCAATCATGCAGGACCATCCACACATGCAGCCGGGAGACGTCTACGTCACGAACGATCCGTACCGAGGAGGTTCACACCTGCCGGACGTGACGGTGATCACTCCAGTCTTTGTGCACGGTTCAGTTCCGTCTTTTTTTGTAGCCAATCGAGCTCATCACGCCGAAATAGGCGGCAGTGTCCCCGGCAGCATGCCTCCGTTTTCAACCTGTCTCGCGGAAGAAGGGGTGCTAATCCGAAGCCGCCATTTGGTACGTGCCGGACATTCGCTGGAGGATGAGCTCAGGGCTCATTTGTCAGAGGGCGCATTTCCCAGCCGAAGTGTTGATGATAATCTGGCCGACCTCGCGGCTCAGGCCGCAGCCAATGTGTGTGGTGCTTCCCTGCTCACGCAACTTTGCAGCGCGCAGACAGCGGATCAGGTACAGCAGTATATGCAACATGTGCAGAAGGCGGCCGAGCGCAAAATGAGACTGGCCATCAGCCGCCTTGAGAATCGCGACTGGAATTTCGTCGATTACCTCGATGATGGATCAGCTATTCAGGTTCGCATTGCCGTTGATGATGATTCAGCCACAGTGGATTTCACCGGGTCCTCTGAGGTGCATCCAGGAAACCTCAATGCCAACCGTGCAATCACAACGGCAGCGGTGCTGTATGCGTTTCGCTGCCTGCTCAACGAAGACGTGCCGCTGAATGATGGAGTCCTGAGACCACTTAATGTGATCATTCCGTCGGGGTTGCTTAATCCTCCAGCCGGTGAGGATCCCTCGGACTCACCGGCAATGGTTGGAGGCAACGTTGAAACCTCACAGCGTATCGTCGACGTTTTGCTGGGGGCACTCAGGCTGGCAGCTGCCAGCCAGGGCACGATGAACAACCTGACATTTGGCGACGGTACATTTGGCTACTACGAAACGATCTGCGGCGGCGCTGGTGCCACACCGACGGCGCGCGGCGCCGATGCAGTGCACACCCACATGACAAACACACGTTTGACGGACCCGGAGATTCTGGAACAGCGATACCCGGTTCGGCTGCAGCAGTTCAGCATTCGCGGCGGCAGTGGCGGTGATGGACGGTTTCGCGGTGGAGATGGGATCATCCGTGAAATCGAATTCCTAAAAGACCTGCAGGTGTCAATGTTGTCCGAGCGGCGGAAGATTGCTCCCTGGGGACTTGACGGCGGAGATCCAGGATTAACCGGACGGAACAGTGTGTTGGCCGACCGTGCACAACTCGAGATCGACCTTCCGGGCGCGTTTTCACGCCAGTTCCATGTCGGAGACACACTCCGCGTTGAAACGCCAGGCGGCGGTGGTTGCGGGCCGGCGTTTCGTTCATCATGAAACGACCGATCGCGTGAAAACGGGGCCGAGCTGCTCCTCGATCCCCCTCACACGGATTGTTCAGAACGTCGGCTCTAAGCGGGCTTGTAGGTCGAATGGGACTCATCCGTTACCGCATTCCCGTCTTCGTCGAGTCTAAGCACTTTGTACCCTCCGATCGACTTGTAATAGATGGCCAGAATCAGGAACCCGATGGCCATGGCAACTGGGACCATTGCGGTCAGGGTCAGAGCGCGGCGTCCACCGACATTGAAAGCACCGGTAACGGCGACACCGTCGTTTTCGAATTCGGTCTCAATTTCTGCCTTCTTCAAAGTCTTCTGTTCATCGGACAGCCCTTCTTTACTCTCGATGACAGCCAGTGCATCAACCAGTTTGCCCTCCATGGCGGCCTGTTGCAGGCCAGGATCGAGCTGACGAAAGCTGTAACCGAGAAATTTATTTTCCGTGCCCTCAAAGTACCGGCTGTACGTAGCAGGTGCACTGGCTTCGAGAGATGCGTTCATGGATTCGCTCTGCTGGGCACCGATCATAGCGCCACCAACGAATCCAACCGAGATCATTCCTGCAGCGCCAAGAGCACTCATCGCCACGGCACCGCTTTGCGGGTAACGCTCGCCCGCAACAGCCAGCATCGTTGGCCAGAGAAACGCTTTGCCGAAGCTGTACAGCGTCGCGGCAGCAAAAATAACCGCGACATGCCTGATCTCCGTACCCAGCCAAAGCAATCCCAGCACAGCAATGACTGAGCTGACAAGCAGGAGGCCGATTGGATTGATCCGGTGAACAATGGGTCCGGCAAAGAATCGCAAAACGAACATCAGTACCGACGTATAAATCAATACGATAACGGAATTCGCGACCAGATTTTCCATCAGCCGCGTCATCCATGAATCAACCCCGAGTTCCATGTAGCCGATCAATGCATGCAGGATGAGCAGCACGAGGAAAGGAATCGAAGCGAAGCAGCTAAACAGCACCCCGAAGGACGACTTGCCACTGGCGGACACTGTCTTCGGGAATCGCTGACCGATCACCATCAGCGTGAGGATGACAAGAATGACAGAGTAAGCCGACAGCGCGTAATGCCATGGAACTTCCCGGACCCATGCTTTGTCATTCTGGAAAGCAGCAGCCACCAGACCACCGACGATCATGCCGCCTGGCCACCCCGCGTGGAGCACGTTGAGGTAATGCGTTTGATTCTCAGGATACAGCTGACCGACCAGTGGATTAATGACGGCCTCATAGAGTCCTGCACAAATTGAGAAAATGAGCACGCTGATTTTGAGAAGTTCAACGACATTCTTTGTGGCTTGTTCCTGTCCAACAGAATCGACCCATCCCTGGTACATTGACGGAGCCGCAAACAGCAATCCGGCGCTGATGAAATGCAGGAACACAGACAAGAGCAACAGCTTCTTGTATCCAAACATCTCGACGAGAATTCCCCCGACAAAAATCACAAAGCCAAAGCCCAAAAAGCCATAGCCCATGATTGTTCCGAAATCGCCGGGTCCAATTCCCATTTTGGCCCAGGCCGGACCTGCCGCACCACGCGTGGCAAATCCTGCGCCCGCGGCGACTAGTGTCAGGAAACTGGCGAAAAGCAAAATTCCGCGATTGATCTTGTGTTCCATTAATGTCTCCTGCCGACTAGGCAATTGATCGGATTTGTAGAAACGATGACCCTGCAGGCGTCGCCTGTCAGCATCAACAGCGGGCCGCCACCCGCCTTGAGAAGGCCAGTGTCCGCCACGGTCGTGAATGATCAATCAAGATGATGACGCCGTGGGCGGAACACGATACCAGTCGGAAATATGGTTTTCTATTGACCGGGCGGGATTCACGGAATGCGACGACGAAATCAGTCGCCGCCATTAGCTGGAGCTAAAAATGCGGACGATGGTCGGTGTCACCGAGAGTTCCACGCCGGGACAGTTGCTCGGTTTTCCGTCCACACGCTGCAGGCTTGCCGCCAGATCCGTCCAGTGGGATTGCGTCATGGCCTGATGCGGCCATGATTGACGGTCCCAGATCAGTCGCAGCGCAGCACGCACAACGGCAGATGGCCAAAGACTCAAACGGGTCCTGTGCAGGCGACATACACCCGATTGAAATTCCAGCAGCACGTCATCGAGGCAGCGTTGCGCAACCTGGCTGGCCAGTTCTTCAGCGTCGTGAGCATGGCTGGCAAGCCGCAGCAGACTGCTGACGAACTGGGGATTGTATTCCTTCGACAGCAGAGGCAGCAGGTGGTGGCGTATTCTATTACGAGTGAAATCGGCACAAGCATTCGAGTCATCGATACACCACGCCAGTTGCTCCCCACGCAGATATTCCTCAGTGGATGCCCTGGGGGCATGCAACAGCGGACGGATCAGCACGACGCCTTCACCCAGCGGCCGGGTCCAGGACATTCCCTTCAAACCTCGCAAACCAGTCCCCCGAATGATGTTGTGCAATATCGTTTCTACCTGGTCATCCTGATGATGCCCGCACACCACGGCTCCGAACCCCATTTCCTGCGCTGTCTTCTGCAGGGACAGGTAACGAATCCGGCGAGCAACCTCTTCGGTACTTCCTCCGTTCGCCTGCCGCTGGCTTCGGACATCGCAGGTCAGGAGCCGGTATCGTATTCCCAATGAATCTGCCGCAGCGGCGACGAACTCCGCATCTGCCCTGCTCTGGTCTCCACGGAGCTGGTGATTGACATGGGCCACTCCCATCAGATGGGTGGCATCAGGCCACAGCTGCAAGGTTCCGTGCAACAGGGCCATGCTGTCAGCGCCACCGGAAACGGCCAGCAACAGGCCGATATCCGGACCGCCGCACCCACACTCCGCGTAGCCAGCTCGGAGCACACTCAGGAATTCGGCACTGTATTTCACGCCGGGAGACAATCAGGGAAAGGGAGGAGAATGGCCACAGGAGCCCTGTCTGGAGCCGGTTGACCGGATCTCTCACTCTGGTAGCATGAGAGAGTTGACCATGAGATTGTCGAATGTTGACAATTGGCATGACAGTAAAAAATCGGGTCTTCGGATCCTGACGTGAACTTGACACACAGACCAGCTCGCGGGAGTGGTTCGTTTGAGTTTGACTGGAAGATCGTCTCTACCTCACCAACGTACGACATGTTTTCCTTACTGACCCTTTTTTCGCTGCTGGCTGTACTGCTGACTCAAATCAGCATTCTTCAGCATCGGTCGGAACGCGTCCGCACCAGCGGACTTGGCATTCCGCCCCGTATTGACTGGCGGACCGCCACGTCATGTCAGCTGGCGAGTTGGCGCATGGACTGCATCTTTGCAGCCATGTACAGAGCCGGGGCTCCGCCTGGGTTGCAAACTGTGATGTTGGCTGAAGTACGGAGATTTTTCGAGAACTCCAGCGATGCCAGTGCGCGCTCATCGTTAGATCAGTGCACACTCACTTAATAAAAGGGGCAGTCTTGGGCTGCCCCCGATTCGTGAATTACGGGCTGAAGTCAGGCACTCAGGAACCGTCTTAGCATCAGGACGCTTCCATGGAATACATTCCCCACGTCATTGTCGGGGTCGCTGGTGTCCTGCTCGGTTTCTTTCTTGACCGACTTCGCAAAGGAAGTGCGTATCAGGGTCGAGATGAAATCCTTGAGCAGGCAAAGAGAGATGCCGACAATCATCGCCGCAACGAAGAAATCGCCATCAAAGAGGAGATGCTGAAACGCCGCGAAGAGCAGGAGCAAAAACTGGAAAAACTCCGCGACAAGGTCCGCGACCGCGAACGGGGAGCCGATAAGCGCGATTCGCAGCTGCAGGAACTCCAAAACGGAATTAGCAAAAAGGAGCAAATGCTTCAGGCAACGCAGCTCAAGCTGACCGAACGCAACAAAGCCACTGAAGCACGGCAAAAGGAACTCGAGCGGCTGCTATCCGATGAACAGGAACAGCTGTACAAGATCAGTGGCCTGAGTAAAGAACAGGCATCAGAACAGTTACTGCGTCGGATCGAACGTGATTTATCTGACGAAGTCGGTGCTTTGATCATGAAGCACGAAGACGAAGTCAAAGGTCAGTGCGAAAAACAGGCGCGCGAAATCATCGGGATGGCAGTTCAACGGTACGCCTCCACGCATGTGTCAGAAACCACTGTTTCCAGCGTGGATATCCCCAGCGACGAAATGAAGGGCCGGATCATTGGCCGTGAAGGACGCAACATTCGTGCGTTCGAGAAAGCAACCGGAGTCGACGTCATTGTTGATGACACTCCGGGAGTTGTCATTGTGTCTGCCTTCGACAATGTCCGCCGCGAAGTAGGAAAACTGGCACTGACACGATTGATTCAGGATGGTCGCATCCATCCGTCACGGATCGAGGAAGTTGTGGCGGAAACTCAGAAGGAAATGGAGGAACATATCCGGCGAATGGGACTGGAAGCCTGCGAAGAAGCCGGAATTCGCGGTCTGCACAAAAAACTGGTTGATCTGATGGGGCGGCTGCAGTTCCGGACCAGTTACAGCCAAAATGTACGTCAGCACTCGATTGAGGTCGCACATCTGACGGGAATGATGGCCGAACAACTGGGGCTCGACGGGACACTGGCGCGCCGCTGTGGTTTCCTTCACGACCTCGGCAAAGCGGCCGACCACGAAATGGAAGGTGGACATCCCGCCGTCGGTGCGGAATTGCTCAAACGCTACGGTGAAGGTGATGAAGTGGTTCATGCAGCCGCCGGGCATCATGATGATATTCGACCGGAATATATTTACACCGTTTTGGTTGCCGCCGCCGATGCGATTTCGGCTGCTCGCCCTGGAGCTCGTCGCGAGACCCTCGAAAAGTACGTCCGACGTCTGGAAGAACTGGAAACGCTGGCCTGTGGATTCCCTGGTGTTGACCACGCCTTTGCCGTGCAGGCAGGACGCGAAGTCCGCATTCTGGTGGATTCATCTCATGTCAACGATCGGCAGGCGAGGAAACTAAGCCGTGATGTCGCCGGGGCCATTGAGCAAACGCTGACGTATCCGGGCGAGGTGAAAGTGACCGTTCTGCGCGAGACCCGTGCCGTCGAGTATGCAAAATAAAGGGGCACGATCGGCATTGATGTGGCACTTCTCTGCCCCGTCAGTCCTCACTATCTGTTGAACAGTCGAATGACCCATCTGTCATCGCTGCTTCTCATTGTGGCTGAAGCCACCATTCTTACTGCGAAACCTGCTGGCACTCGTATTCACTCGCTCTCATCTCGACCGTCAAGCCGCCTGAATGTCCGTCGACACCCCTGAATCAGCGAAACCCGACGCCTTCCGCGAACTGCTGGGCTATCTGAACTTCTCTGACGGCACGCCGAGTCCCTCATTTCAAGCGGCCCTGAATGGCTTGTTGAGCGTCACGGATGCGCCGTCAAATTCAGACGATCTCAGGACTCAACTGCTGTCGGCACTAAATCGGCTGCAGGAGAGCGAAACTCCAGGGTTCAGTAATACAACGCAGGCAACAAATGTGGTCTGGGCGGCCCTCCATGACGTGATCGCGGCGTACCGTCAGCACCATTCAGATCTGTTGTTCCATCTGCATGATGAGGATTTTTATTCACCCTTCTTTCTGGGGCGCGTGTTCGAGGCCACGTTGCGAAGTTCCAGCCTGCACGGCTGGAATGACCGGCCTCGGCTGATCATGTCGGCAGTGGAGTCACTCAATCAGTTCGTCGGCTACCGGCCGGTCGCTGTGCTTGAGAATGACCGCAAAGCAGAGGTCTATGATCACGAACGGTTCTGCCCGATTCCGATCTATCTCAGCGAAGTTGGCGTAGCGACCGGACCATGGCAGGAACTGCTCGAATCGACACTCGATTTTCTCAGGAAACTGCCGGAGGATCTGACCGAACCGGCGCATTTCAATTTGAGTCGCATGGATGAACTGTGCCTCGACGTTCGGGCACACGATCACCTGCACCCGGTCAACAAGCGTACGAACTACATGTTCGGCGAATGGGATCCGGAACTCATCGACACGAAGGGCTTTTATCGTCGATTCGTGATTCGCAGCATCATTCTCAGTTCTCTGCTGGACTGGCTGTACGCCGACAACGGAATGCCACTGGAAGAACGCCTGTTTGACTCTTCAGCAGTCCTGGCCGGCACCATTCTCATGGCATCCTCGATCAGTGGATCCGGACCACAGACGTACGATTCCGGAGTCTCTCTGACATCGCTGCTGCCAACGGTCGCACGGCAGCGAGATGCTTTCTATCAGACATTACTGGAGTCCGCGCAGGGTGATCGTCGTAAGCGTCTGGAACTCCTCACCAAAGAGTCTCGCCAACCATTTGGCCACGTCCGACATGAACTTAACATGAACCTGTCGCGCTATGGAGCGAGGCAGGTTCAGCATCGCCATCTTTCATGGTTGTTCGCTTCGATGGGATTCGAAGTTGCGAGCCGCGAAGAAGCCGCCGTCATCCCCTGCACATCTGCAAGGTTCGAGTCCGAGATCTATTCCCGTCTGATGCTCATTCAACGACAGGTTCGCAGCGATCAACTGGCACAAGCCGTCGAACAGTTGCGCACCTGCCTCGAACTGCTACAGGCCGGAATTCGGTGCGGTGGCTTTGTAGACCCCTGGAATATTCTGGGATTTCAGGGAATGTTTCCCCTGTTTCCGGCTAGGGAAGACGCTATTCCCGATAACCGCGTCGAAGTACTCATGGACCTGATGGAGCAGATCTTTGATTCCTGTTCCTTTGTCATGGCCGAAGCCGGCGCCGCCGGGCACATCGAATATGAAGAATCGGTGACACAGGAATTCCGGCAACTTGCAGGACAGTGGGACCAGTACGCCACGACAACCGTTACGGATCTGCCGGAAGTCCGAGGACGCGAATCTGTCGCAGCCGCCGAACACGTTGCAGCGGCCCTGGCGGAGTGGCGCACAGCGGGGGAAGCGGCAGCCGACATTTCATTCTGGAAAAATCATGTGAATCACTTCGAGTCCGCTCGAAGTTTTTCGCAGGTGGTTTCTGCTCTGCTCGATCGCGACGATCTCGTCGCGGCAACCGGACTGCTGATTCAGTGGCTGAGTGAATCCGAATCCTTTGGGTTGGAGTCCGGACGGCATTCGATTCATAATCAGTTCCAGCGGCTGCTAAATCTGATGACGCGCCGGTCGGACCTTCCTGATCAGTGGCTGTTGCTGCGTCGGCTGTTTTCCTTCCTTGAAGCCAATGCCGCGGACTACTGGAAAGTTCCTTCGCTCGGAGAATTTGCCGACCGCCATCGCAAAGGACAATCGTCAGCTAATGATTTTTCCGATCTGGAACACCTGTTTGACGACGACCAGTCGGACGACGACGCGTGGCGAGAATCAGCGTTCGAAGGAGTTGTCTTTCGGGACAGCACCGATGACGGCAACGATTCCGACACGATGGACGATGGCCTGTCGCCCGGCACCACAGAGTTTGAGATCCTTTACCGGCAGATTGAGCCGCGATTGAAGTTTCTGCACACGCTCGGATCGCTGTGGAGCAACGCAGCAATCGCTCTTGCTCGTCGATCGCCAAATGACCTGGCAGCGAACGAAATCCAACTGCACCTGGGCGAATGGGAATCGACGATTCGTAAATTCCTGGAGGATCTGTCGCTTCTGCTTAAAGAAATCAGTGACTTTGAAATTCAGACCTGGTCCGCTGATTTGGAAGCCAACATCGAATTCGATGTTCAGATGCAGTCGCGTTTTTTGTTGATGCAAAACGCGATTTCAACCACCGTTGAGTTCCTGTTGGCTGAACGGCTGTTAGGGGCTCTTCTGATTGGCGTTAACAAGGACGATGAACCCACAGAATCGCAGTTCGGTGGCCATCTGATTCGACT
Organism: Planctomycetaceae bacterium; assembly: GCA_039831615.1. Taxonomy (GTDB): domain Bacteria; phylum Planctomycetota; class Planctomycetia; order Planctomycetales; family Planctomycetaceae; genus S139-18. Next base: position 3,232 of record JBDOMX010000383.1, on the reverse strand, counting down.
GCTGCGATGTGTGCTGACCGACGATACCGCCGAGGTCAAACGCCAGTTTCCTGAGTTCCTGAAACGCCTGCGAAAGCGACCACTGCTCTATGTTCCCTTTGAAAGTGGTGGTAATCCCAAAGACATCCTGCGCGCCCGTACGCTGCAGGCCATCATCCGATTGCTGCTCAGTCAACTTCCCCGACTGGGTCTGCTGCGACATACCTACCAACTGTTGCAGACCGCGTGTCGAATGGAGCGAACCCGCAGACCTCCAGGGCAGGCAGTGACGGAGTTTGACCGACTGTTTCGTATTGGACTGACCAGTTCTGTCGAAGCGGTGCTGCGTGCCGCCAGACGCTGGAAGCTCGAAACGGCAAATCAGCGCAGGAATGCGTACCGTCGAATTCAGCGACTGATGGATTCACATGGAATGTTGTGGGCTCAGCACAGCAGCTCAATGCGATTGTCGATCGTCGAAGAATTGCATGATGAAGAACGATGTGACGAAGTTCGCGAGTTTATTGAAGCATACGGAGACGACCTGTTTCACACGCGGATGCTCACTCTGGGTAATGCCAGAGCAATCGTGGTTCACGGCGCTGAATCGCTTCTTGACGAACTCGAAACCAACGTCTCGCCCTATCAGCAGGTCCGCATTATCGATGATCTGCAGGAGGGGCGAATTGATCGCGAGCACGCGATCGACATCATGGAGTTCGTCTATGAATCGGTGGTGGACAATTTCGATGTGTTTCTGGAATACAATACCACGACAACTCAGTCGGATTATGGCAATCGACTCTATTGCCTGATGGATTTCCTCCGTGTTAAGTCGCTGTACGATCGCTTCGAATGGAATCATTTGCCGTACCACTTCGTGCACGAAATGATGACACGTATCGAAGTGGCCGACATGGCTGCGCTGGTGGAAGAAGAACTCACCGACGAAACTCGTGAAATGGCCGAATCATTGGTTGAAGAATTGCAGGAGCTGGAAGTCACATACGGAGTGCGCCTGCCGACCTTGCACGACTTGATCGGTGATCGCCTCATTGGACCGCTGCAGGTCAACCGCATGACCGCTCGCGTAGCGCGCTGCAATCCGGAATTATCGGACGTGTCCGACGAAGACGCGGAACAAAATTTCCAGCAGCTGCGGGACGAAATCGCGACGTACATGGAGGGACGGCAGGGATCCGGTATTGACACACCGGAATGGATGAACAGCCTGGGGCAGGAACAGTCTCGGGTCCATGATCAGCT
>JBDOMX010000383.1:0-1977 GCA_039831615.1 Planctomycetaceae bacterium | reverse complement strand
TGAACCATCCGTCCTCGATGCGGCGGAATTCAAACGCCTGACTCAGCGAGACCTTGACCGCCAGCTTTCAGAAATGCTGGACGACGAAGTGTGAAGATTGATGTCTCGTCAGCAAACCTCGATTTCTGCGGGACTGAATCTGCAGCCGGAGCAGTTTTCGGAAATCGTGGCGGTTTCTGGATCGCGGGGGGCAATGAATGATGGACTCTGGCACATTCGTCGCTGCACGAACCGGCGTGCTACGCGGTCGTTCCGGCGTTCTGGCCCTCCATCCAGGCAGCTTCCGGAATGTGGGCTTCAGTGAGACAGACGCTCACCAACGCCAAAGCGATTGCTCGATGGTGGCCGACTCGGGTTTCACCAGATCGTCCGCCAGAATTTTCGCAGTGCCTGGTGACATCTGAAGTCCGGAACGGAAATGCCCGGCTCCCACATACAGATTTTTGAAATCCGGAATGCGTCCCAGATACGGCAAACCTGTCGGCGAACCGGGCCTGAGACCTGCCCATTGACGAACGACGTCCGCCTGGGCCAGTTCAGGTACGATTGATGTTGCAAAACCCAGAAGGCCACGGATCCCCTCGTTCGTCGTTTGTTTCTCATATCCTACAGATTCCTCTGTTGAACCGACAAGAATCAGGCCATCCGGCCGCGGCACAACGTACCGCCGCCCTTGTTGGATCACGCAGCGAAACGGCAATTGCCGCAGACTCAGTTGGACCATTTGGCCGCGAAGCGGCTCGACAGGCAAGTGGATGCCCAGTTTACGGAGCAACTGCCCGGTCCACGATCCGGCGCAAATGCAGATTCGTTGTGCGTGGAAGGAACGCGACGATGCCCTGGCAGTGACATCCTGCCCCCTGGCCTGGAGCGACAAATCGGGTACGTTTTCCAGAATCTCAACCCCGGATAATTGACACGCCGCACGGAGTGCCTTGAGGTGCCGTGGATTGCGAACCTGACAGAACTCAGGCAGCCAGGCAGCGATCTGTATATCCTCATGCAATCCCGCAACTCGACGTTCAACATCGCAGCGATTGTCCAGCAATTCCACTGAAATTCCTTCCGCCTGCCAATCTGCGACATTGGCACCGAGATCACTTTCGGCAGTGGCGACTTCGATTCCTCCGCAATTGCGATATCCATTATCGATTCCCGTTTGTTCAAGCAGTCGGGCGGACAATTCCGGCCAGATCGTGTTGCTCAAACACCGCAGGAAACGTTCCTGTGACGCCGGATCATCAGCAGTTGGCATGGTCGTATTGAGTCCAGGTGGCAGCATTCCCGCACCGGCCCACGAGGCTTCGCGCCCGACCTGCTGTCGGTCAACCACACTGACAGAAACACCACTCTCTGCCAGGCGCAGCGCGGTGGACAGTCCAATGACGCCACCACCAACGATCAGAATGTCGGGATGAGAAGGGTTCATGAATCCTTAAAATAGACAACGTGAGGCAGGTTTTCGAGTCTGTTGAAAGCGGAAATCAGGGGGCTGAATCCCCGGTGAGAATCTTTTCTCGGATGACTGCGATGCGATCGCGGACCGAATTTCCTGAGGGTTCGTCGCAGGTGAGTGGTGCAACACGGCCGACCTTCCCAGAGTGCTGAACACGAGGCGCCACCAGCCGGAAACGGTCGAGCAGACAGTTCCGGTCACCACGTCACGCCAGCGCCGGACGCGGTTCGGAACGACGAGGAACCCTGACGTGTTGCAGATGTCTCTGAACTGATCCCAAAGAAATCTCAGCTGCTGATGGAACGGATCCAGTGTGGAGACTTCCGGGGCTTCGGCCGCATGGAGATCATCGATCGGACCAATCAGCAGCACGTCTCGGTGCGATTACCCCCACACATGTCCCGTCGAATGCGGTAAGCGGTGAACAGGACCGTTTGGGATTTGGGCTTGACTGCCGAGTGTCACTCACGACGTGAGCGATCAACGTGCTTTATTTTTTCGGCGTTGTGCGCGTTTGGTTT
>JBDOMX010000623.1:0-3273 GCA_039831615.1 Planctomycetaceae bacterium | reverse complement strand
AGTGCAAGCGCCTGTAGATCAAACATCAGCCGCGCATGGTCCGCGAATGACACGGGCACCCCCGTCGGCCGATCCATGTCAGGCTCCGGATTCGTCATCGCACCGTGCTCGGCTCGTTGGATCTGGCGTTCCACTTCTCGAATGCTATCGAGATACTGGTCAATCCTGGTCCGGTCTCCGGCCGTCAATTTCGCCTTCAGCTGCTGAACATCCGCACTAAACGAATCCAGCAAACTTGCTCTGTTCTGCAGGGCCGCACGCCGCTCTTCAGGTGTCCCTCCCTCACCAAACAATCGCTCGAAGACCATCCGGGGATGCGCCTCTGATGGTAACGGTGCGGTTGGTGACGACCACGACAAGCTGTTCTGATAGACACAGGCGTATCCGTTATTACACACACCCGCAAGCGGATCCAGGTCCATGCATAATTCCAATGACGGCAACTGCGTGTCTTGACCAATTTGTTTTGCAGCAAGTTGGTCCGCGGTCGTTCCAAGGTGATAATCAGAACTCTCAGTGTGCTTGGCAAACGCCGCACTCAAAAAACCTGAATTCGACGTATCGTGCGTTCCCGGATACGACATCTCTAATTCAAGATTTGTCACGACCGTCAATTGGTCGCGAACCGGCTCTAACGGGCTCAAGCTCGGCGACAACTGCCCCAATAGTCCCTGACCTTCAGGAATCCATTTATCGTGATGGCACCCCATGGGTATGAACACATACCCCAGGCGCGGCACTGGCTTCGCCGCTGTCTTTGCAAGTGCCGTGGCCGCCGGAATCATGGCGTCCAGTAAGGGCAATGCCAGAGTTGCCTGCAAGCCGCGCAAGAACGTACGTCTCGGTAACGCCTTCTTTGTGATGATCATGTTGAATTCCTCATCTGAAACGGTACGCTGTTTACAATCCCAAGAATAACTGACGAAAATCGATATCCTTCAAATTCCACATCGCGAACAATTTTCCGGATAGCCGGCGCATCATAAAACTCAATACCGCGACCAAGCGCAAAGGTTAGCAATTTCTCAGTCAATGTTCCGACAAAAAGATCCGGCCGACTCAGCAGGCCTTCCTCTAAGCCCGCCACCCCCACAAAGTCCCCAACTCCTGGGAGTCCACCAGACGCATCCATTAAACCGTTATCCCCTTCATGCTCACGCCAACGCCCAATCGCATCAAAATTCTCAAGCGCAAACCCAACAGGGTCGATCGTGCGATGACAACTTGCGCACACCGCGTTTGTACGGTGCGCAGCTAAGCGTTCTCGCATCGGCAAATTCGCTGCCACCGCATTTTCTTCCAGAGACGGTACATTCGGCAACGGCGGCGGCGGTGGCGCGCCAAAAATATTATCGAGCACCCAGACACCGCGAATAACAGGTGATGTCCTCGTCGCATACGACGTTACTGACAAAATGCTACCGTGTCGAAGCAACCCACCCCGTTTACTACCCGGGTCAAGAGAAACGCGACGAAACCGGCTACCGTAAATATTTGGAATCCCATAATGCTTCGCAAGTCGCTCATTTAGAAACGTGTAGTCCGCACTCAACAAATCGACCACACTCCGATCTTCTCGGAGGACACTATCGAAAAACATTTCTGTTTCTGCACGAAACGCCTGTCGCAAATTGTCGTCAAAGTCCGGATACAGTCGCACATTCGGGGTCACGGCTTCGAGATTCCGCAGACGGAGCCACTGCCCCGCAAAGTTGCTGGCCAGATTAAAGGATCGTGAATCCGCAAGCATTCGTCGCGTCTGTCGCTCTAATTCATCCGAATCACTCAGCACGCCACGAACTGCTGCATCAAGTAGTTCGTCGTCCGGGATGCTGCTCCACAAGAAAAACGACAACCGAGACGCCAGTTCAAGGTCACTAATGCGGTAAGCAGCCCCACCATCCACTATTTCTTCTGGGTCGGATTCCACACGAAACAGAAAACTAGGACTCATGAGTACGGCACTTAGCGCCTTCCCGATACCGGCGTCAAAATCTCCCTCTGCCTGTCCCTCTCTGAAAAACCCCATCGGACCGTTCAACTCGTCCTCGGACACTGGTCGACGGTACGCCCGGCGCATCACGGTCATGAGAATCTGCTCTGCACAGTTCTCGTCCAGCGATTGATTCGTCTCAGTCGGTTCGCACACAAACAAACGCCGGCGACTGGGTGTATCAGCAGCAGCCGTCGCGTTATACGGCCCGGCAATTGACATCTCATACACAGCCGGTGTCTGACGCGGATGTCGAGTCTCATTAAAGTGTGACTGCAGCGGCTGGCGCTCTGTTTCAAGAAGCGAAGCCGTCCGCTTAAAGAATGTCACACCGACATCATGTGGGCCCGCCGTTACTTCGATTCGTGTCCTCAGATGTGCATCCACCAGCGCATGGTCGTCTTCCTCAGGTGGTTTTTCAATCGTGAACAACTCAACGCGTTCTCGATCAATGAGCAACTCCAGCGTGTGATCCTCTGGTTGCCTCAATCCTCCTACGCGACCTTCGCGATTCCGCGCCAAGCGAATTTGAATGTCATACTCGCCGTTTTGAGCAAACGTATACGGAATAACAACTCCGCCACGCGTCCCTATAGGAAGACCTTCCATATGGTCTTCCTGCGTCACATCGGCCGGCAAACGAATGACATCACTCTGCACTGAGGTCAATGTCGTGCCAACGGCCAACCGGCTAACCCGCTGAGCAGCAGATATGTACCGGTCTAGCAGCGCCGGGGAAAGATCCCCAACATTGACATTATCGAAACCATGACCCGCTTCGTCGGGAGGCAACAGTGCTGCACCATCGATGTCCAAAGCCAACAGATCACGAACGGCATTCTGGTACTCAGTGCGATTCAGACGACGGAGCGATTCTGTTCGGCCAGCGAATGGTTGCGTTTCAGCAACCGCATCTAAATTGGATTCCAACCATGTTCGCAACGCAAAGCTATCTTCGACAGGCGGAGGGGTCCGGTTCGGCGGGGGCATCGTACCCGTTCGCAATTTCCGTACAACTTTCTCCCATACGTCTGCGTGCTCACGTGGATTTCCAACGTCAATATTTTCCAAGCTCAAACCAGCAGTTTCAAGCCGGTCGTTATGGCAAGTAACGCAATACCGATCAAGTAACTGTCGATGGGAAGTAGAAGCCTCTTGCGCAGCGACGGGGCCAACGACACAGGTTGTTATAGCTAGTGAAAGCGCAGTCTTTCTTATTTGCATTCTGGGCATCGCTACATTCTTGTCACATGCATATCAGAACACGTACCATTCGGCAC
>JBDOMX010000300.1:0-3274 GCA_039831615.1 Planctomycetaceae bacterium | reverse complement strand
TGGCGGCCACACCGGCGACCGTCATGGCTCCCAGCGAATGGCCGTACAGCGCGACCGGACCAGGAACGTGATCGTGAATCAGACTGCAAATGTCGTCGACATAGTCAGTCACCGCATATCGGTGCGCCCGGTCAGAATTGCCGTGACCACGGAAGTCGACCAGCATCATTTTATGTCGAAGTGAAAATGCATTGACAACAGGTAGAAAAGTCTGCCACCGCCGTGTGACACCGTGCAGCATGACTAACGTCGGTTCTTCACTTTCAGTTTCTACGACGTTTAGCGAAAGATCGCCAACCCGTTTCTTTGAATAGACAAACTTCACGGGGTCGACCTGTCTGTTAAGTATTGGCGAAGTGCCTGCTGACGTGAGTCTCGGTTGTAACGTGCCTTTATCGTCTGGTCCAGAGTCGACGGGATGGCTCACCAGGAAAAACGAAACACTGCGCCGTGCGAACGTGCGCGAATTTGTGATTCGTCATCAATTACACGGCAACGCTTTTGAAACGCCTTCTGCCAGAGCGATTGGTTTTTCGCGACTAACCAAAATGCGCCGATACCAACAAGCGCGACAAGCACTGCATTCGGATGGATTCTTCTGGACATAGCGCCAATGACGATAGCCGTCGTAAGTGATATCGACCAAGCCTTCACGCGAAAGGAAAAGTCACCGACGTTGTCGATTTTCCCTTGCAGCAAGTCAAACTCAGAAATCAACTCTTGGCGTATGTTTTTCTTTCTTCGATCTCTTCCGGCAATAAAGTCAATTCTGATGTCAACTTTTCACCGATCTCATTCTCGTCTTCGCTCGTCATGGTCCACCTCGTTAGGCCCCGCATGTCAATCTGACGTTTATGCGTAGTTTCCGTCGTTGCGGTCCCGAAGGGTACTATGGAGAATCGCCCTTCAGTTGCCCACCCACCGGAAGAAGCGGGGTCGGCGATAGGGGAAAGAAAACAACATTGGTTTAGCCGTGCGTGTCAGCACAACCCCGGTTTTCCCAGTGTTTCAGGTAGGTTGTGCTGACAGCGTTTAGGAATTCAAAACGAATTCCCTTGTCGGACGGCCTCCGGAATCACCGGCTGACACTGTCTGCCTGTCGCAACAACCGGCGGATATGCGTATTGGAAGCCAATGTGCGGCACGTCTCTCTACGGGCTCCGACAGTTGCACACCTCCGACGAAGTCGTCAGCCTATCGTCGTTTCAATAAACCAAGTCGTGCCCGGTTGTCGTTATTCCATGCGAAGGCAGCTTTATGAACGAAGCTTCACGTCGATTTGCACGGTTACTCAGTAAAAACCTTGCAGCAGAAGATTTTGACCTGATCGCGTTGCGGGACGAGCACGGCGTCTCTGTCGAAGATGTCATGGCATCCGCTTGTTCTGTGTTCGAACGACTGTGTCTTCGTGCGTCAAGCGACGGAGTCGTGACTGAGGCGGAACGTCGAACACTCGATCGTTGTGGCACACGACTCGGACTTGACGCAGGCGAACAGAAGCGAATCCTGAGTTCGAGTAAGAAACAAGTCTTTTCGGTCAGCCTGAAACGGGCACGCGATGATGGGGCTATCACGGAGGAGGAAGCTGAAGAATTGTATCAACTTCGGGTGACCCTCGGCCTGCCGCCTGTGAAGATAAGACAACCTCGACGAGCCTTGCCACCGGTAGTGCGTCGCAGGAAGCGGAAGAAGAAACGGACGCCGATAGAACGACTGGAAGCGAAGAATTCTACAAGCAAACCGGACGAACAGAGGCGATTCCGACAGGATGTACTGATGCTAAGCGTCTTTGCGGCTTCATGTCTGTGCCTGGCGGTGGGAGTCGCGATCGCTGCCTTTTCCGAAGACGGGTCCAGCTACAAGTCTGCAGGCGTTGCAATTGGCGGCGTCTCGTTGATTTTCGTTTTCGCATGCAGTTTATGGATCATTAGCAAGAGACTGCAGTGCCCGGAATGCCGCGACGGCAAACTTCGGCCGGTCCTCAAGTCGAATAACACCATCACTACTGCTCACGGTAATGAGCATAGCACAACCTATACCACCAAGCTCGTTCCGCAGTTTTTTGACTGTGATTGTTGTGGTTACCGGGAGTGGCTCGAAGATCCGGAAGGTGGAACTGCTCATGGCGTCGCTTGACTACTGAGCAGATGAAAGTTCGGCGATTGGCAAGACGAGTTCAGGTTAGATTCTATTTTTAACGACACACGTCCCAAACCTTAAGAACTAATTAATTCCGGGCCGCGTTGTCGACACAACCCCGGTTCCCCCAATGTTTCAGGTAGGTTGTGCTGACAGCGTTTAGGAATTCAAAACGAATTCCCTTGTCGGACGACCTCCGGAATCACCGGCTGACACGTTCCTCCAATCGCCATAGCCAGCTAGGACAAGAGTCTGAAGTTGCAGTTCGGCCTGTGCCGTGTTTTCGGTCCCACGTCGACCAGACACAAGGTCCCGTTCTCTGACCGTTCGCCAGACAGTTTTCGCTGCATATCGCTTTTCAGCGGGGGTCAGTGACACAGTTCGGCTTCCTGAAATCCGAACACCTGAAAAATAGCAAGGCGGCAACCACTCAGGAAAGTGTGGTTCGTTCCGTCGAGCTAGCCGCCCCGATATTCTATGTGGCCGTTATGTCGCCTCCACCCCTGTGGCCTCACAATCGCAGAGTGCGGCCAGGATCTTCCGTACCTGTTCAGGCGTGAATCCATCGGCCCGCAGACGATCGGTCCGTACGTCGATCTGATCAGAATCCAGCACAATGTTGCCACCCTCGTTGCCACTGTTTCCGTCAGGAGTATTTGACGTGGGGAAATGCTGGTCGGTTCGAACCCTGGTCAGTCTTAAACCTTGTCCTGGTGCTGGCTGTCTACAATCGACTGCTCATCTACATCGACTACAACGGCATGACGCGCATGAGAACAGTCGGTCTGCTGGGAATCACGTCGGTGGTGGGCGGGTTCGTGTTGGTGCTGTTTAAGATTAACCGACAATACCGATTTCTATGGCTTGTTCGTCGGCAACTCTGGGTTCTGGCAGCGGCCGTTTACCTGCTGCTGGTGCTGCCGGTCGATGTGCTGATTCGTTGCTGCGTTTTCGAACAGCAATGAACACGAAGCCGCGTTCAAACGCCTGAGTGACTACGCATTCAACAATTGGTGGTAAGGCAACTCGTTACATGTTTTCGTCACCGCGCCAGACGACTTTCGTTTTCGTTGCCAGATCGTGTAATGCTCGATGATCGGAGCGAAAGAAACACATCACAAACGTGCCGGACAAA
>JBDOMX010000782.1:0-3276 GCA_039831615.1 Planctomycetaceae bacterium | reverse complement strand
TGTTGATGCCGACACGGCGAAGATCTCGGAACAGCGAGATTCCTGTTTGAGAAATCAAAAGGCAACGGCCGTCGCGCTGCAGACTCTGCAGGCCGATCCGGCGATGAAGCAGGCCGAGCGACTCAACGGAGCCCGGCAACTGCACGACGCTGCCACCGACGCACTTACCCATGCGAAGACAGCGAAGGATCGGCTTACGCGCGAAGTGGAAGAGTCAGCCCACGAAACGGCCGAAAGTCGTGATGAAACAGTTCGCAGGTTGCGGAGAGCGGAACAGTTGCGTGCGACCGCGGCGGAACTGGCGGCTCCCGAGGCGCTGCAGCGGCTGCATACAGAACAATTCGCTGGTTTGCGGACGACTGACTTCACCGCGGACTCTGCACACGATCCCGCAGCCGGTCTGGTGGAAAATCTGCCGCACCGAATCGATGCCGCGGAACAGGACCTGGGGGCGCGTATCGATCACTGGCTGCGTACCGGCCGGCATTTGGCAGAACTTCATCAGGATGTTGTCGACGCCACCGAATCCCTCAAGACCGCGGTTCGTCGGCTGGATGATGCTCAGGATCGGCTGCATTCCGTTGCGGATGAACTGGCTGCCGCCATCGAGAATGTCACTTCAACCGCTGAGACCCTCTGGCAGGAGCTGGAATTCTGGTGGGTGCGGGGCGAAACGCTCACCATGAGCCCGGATGATCTCGAAGTTCTGCGAGCTGCATGGTTTGACTGGACGGAAGGACTGCAGGGCGCATCGCCGGTCACTCTGGAGGCAGACGCCGCGCTGCGTCGACTGTCCAATGGGATTGCTGCGGAACGCTCGGAGCTCCAGCAACGTCAGCATGCCTTGCAGACCCAGCAGGACGAACTCAACGATGAGCTCCATCGGCTGCACAGTGGAGAGTCCGTTCGGCCTGTCGCACCAGCGACGCGCGGCGCGGGAGTGCGCGTGAATCAGCCTGGAGCCGCCCTGTGGGAATTGCTCGAATTTGTGCCGGCCGTGCCTCACACCGACCGGGCGGGCTGGGAAGCGGGACTGGAAGGAGCGTGCCTGCTGGATGCCTGGATTCATCCGGATGGTCGTGTGACGGATCCTGATTCAATGGACACGGTCCTGACAGTTGCCGACGACGAAGTGGGTGATGCGAGTCATCGTCTGTCGCGCATTCTGATGCCGGCGAGCGACTGCCGTGAATTCGGCGTGGAACCGCACGTCCTTGGCAACATTTTGAACCGGATCGGTACTGGCAGCGGCAGCCATCGTATCTGGATTGATGCTGCGGGACGCTGGCAGAATGGTCCGCTGACCGGGCGCTGCACAAAGCCGATTCCTCAGTTTGTTGGTCGCGACGTTCGAGAGGCCTGGCGAGCTCGACGGATCGACGAGCTCGACGAGACGCTCGCGCGGCTGGTCGATGAGTTCACGGAGGCACAGGATCAGCTGGAGCAACTGGCCGAACGGGAACGTCAGGGCGATGAACACCGACGCCTGCTGCCGGATGATGGTCCACTCCGGTCAGCCGTGGCACGCCGACAGGAGGCTCAGCGCCAACGACAGGAAGCACAGTACCGTGTGACCGATGCGACTGCGCACGAACGCGAATGGCGCCAACGACGGGATGACAGTCTGACGTCACGGAATACCGTGGCGTTGGATGTCGGTTTGCAGGACTGGGCAGACCAGCCGGACGTCCTGCTGCAGCGGATCGATGCCTATCGTGTACAGGTGCCGGGGTGTTTTGAATCCTGGCGATTGACTGCCAGCGCGGCTGAACGACAGGCACGGTGCACTTCTTTTGAAGCACGTAAACGTACCGAACAACAGGAACACGAAATTCAGCTGCAGGCAGCCGCACACAATGAATCGTCCCGTCGAGCAGCTTTGGAAGAACTCCGGAAAACGGTCGGTGTGGATGCGCAGGAGATCACGCGACGGATCGCCGACAAAGAACGGGACCTGGCGCGACTGGAAACGGATGTCGACCGCATCAGCCAGGAACTGCTGCACGCCGAACGAACCGCGGCCAGGCTGGAAGCTCGACTGGAAACGCTGGGCGGCCGCCTCGAAGAAGCAGACCGTCTGCGCCGTGAAGGGGCCGCAGCACTGGCAGAATTGACGGACTTCAATCTGTTGCCCACGGCTGACTCTCAACTGGCCGACGTGTTGCATGCGCCCGGTTCTCTGACAGCCACCGTGGAACTGGCGCGGCGCATCGAAAAACTGGACTGGCGGGTGCCGGAAATCGGCGATGATGAAGCCTGGAAACGCAATCAGCGCCAAATCTATGACGCCCTGGAACCGCTCAAGGGACGCCTCACCAGCTTCAGCATGAATGCGGAGCCGGAGTTCATCGGTGAACACATTTGTTGTGTGCAGATCCGGCATCAGGCCGATCTGGTCACTCCGGATCTGCTCGTCAAACGCCTGGATGCGGAGGTCGACGAGCACGAGCGAGTATTGAGTGAGAACGAACGCACAATTCTTGAGAAACATTTGCTGGGAGAAGTGGCGGGAGAACTCCATGAACGCATGCACCTTGCTCGCGAACTGGTGGATTCCATGAACCGTGAAGTCAGCGGCCGCCCCATGAAGACCGGAATGCAAATGCGTTTTCGCTGGGAACCGGATCACGAAGGTCCGGCTGGACTGGCGGCAGCCTGCCAGGTTCTGGCGACCGGTGCGGCCACCTGGTCCGACGCCGACCGCCGTGAGCTGGGCCAGTTTCTGCACGAACAGATTACAGTCAGCCGTGAGCAGGATGATGCCGGAAGTCGGCTGGAACAGCTGACGGCTGCGCTGGACTATCGACGCTGGCATCGACTGAGGATCGACCGCCGCGCAGCACAGGACCAGGACTGGAAGTTGTTGACCCGCAAGACCTATGGCAGCGGCAGCGGTGGTGAAAAAGCGATTGCCCTGACGCTGCCGCAGGTGGCGGCGGCAGCCGCCTATTACCGGACCGCAAGTCCACTGGCTCCACGTTTGATTCTGATGGATGAGGTGTTTGCCGGGATCAGTTCCAACAATCGCGCTGCCTGCATGGAACTGCTGGCCGCCTTTGAGCTCGATGTTGTGATGACCAGCGAATCGGAATGGGGCTGTTACTCAACCGTGCCCCAGCTGGCTATTTGTCAACTGACACGAATGCCCGATCTGGCGGCGATTGATAACACGGTGTTCGTGTGGAATGGCAGGGAACGCCTGAGCGCGGACACAGCAGACACACGCCCGTCTTAGCCAAAAAGGTAACTCACTGATTCGTTGCGATGGACTCGGCG
>JBDOMX010000882.1:12230-14723 GCA_039831615.1 Planctomycetaceae bacterium | reverse complement strand
CAGATCATCACGCAGTGTCGGACGAAGTGCTGTCTGTGCTGGTGGAGCTGGCGGCCCACGACCCATCGATTCATGTCCGCAAACAGCTGGCTGCTTCCGCTCGCCGGCTGTCAGTTTCTCAGAGTCTCCCCATCGTTCGTGAATTGCTGAAGCATGACGAAGATTCGACCGACATTCATCAGCCCCTGATGCTGTGGTGGACGATTGAGACGGCGATGGCGACAGAGGACGGTCGCCGGCTGATCATGGAAGCTCTGCTGGAATCACCGGCAGACTGGCGCCGGCCACTCGTCCGCGATCACTTGCTGAGTCGAATGATGAAGCGCTGTATCCTTCCAACCGGTCGCAGTGAGTTCCTCGCAGCGGCACGGTTCCTCGAACGATCGCCAGGGCAGGAAACCACCACCATTTTGATGGCAGCGCTGGAGGAAGCTCTGGAGGGACGAAAACTGACCGGGATTCCGCAGTCGTTGCTTGACGAAATCGGCAGGGCAGGAGGTGGTTCGGCGGCGCTGAAGTTGAGGCAGCAGCGGCCGGAGGCCATTGAATCAGCACTCGCACTCATCGCGAATCATCAGGCGGAGCTCGAGCAACGCGTCCGGTTTGTGGAGATTCTTGGTGAAATTCGACTTATGAAAAGCGTGCCGGTGTTGCTGCAACTGCTGACCACTGCTCACGACGTTCGGCTGCTGGAATCCGTCCTGAACGCCCTTTACTCATTTTCAAACCCCGAAATTGGACCGAGTCTGATTCAACAGCTGGCGCTCCTGCCGGTTGAACTGCAGCCGACGGCAGCCAGTTTGCTGGCCGCACGTCCTGAATGGTCCGTGCTGGCTCTTGAATCCGTAGAAAGCGGGGATGTCCGTCGCGACCTGTTCACGGAAGATGTGCTGCGCAAGATGTCACTGCATGCTGAACCACGAATTCAAACCATCATTCAATCCATCTGGGGTGATATCAAAGGGGCAACAACTGCGGAAATGCGTCAGGAGTCGGACCGACTGCGGAGCCTGTTGTCTTCCGGCTCAGGAAATCCGCGCGCCGGCAAACGACAGTACATGAAAAACTGCGGCCGTTGTCATCGTTTGTATGAAGACGGCGGCCAGATCGGCCCGGACCTGACGACGTTTCAGCGTGATGATCTCGACCGCCTGCTGCAGAACATTGTGAACCCCGATCTTGAAATCCGCAAAGGGTATGAAAACTTTCTGATCGTGGCCGAAGACGGTCGCCTGGCAACCGGCTTTCTCACGAGTCAGGATGATCAGGTCGTGGTGCTTCGCACAACCGAAGGCGTCAGTCTGAGCTTCCTGCGCGACGAGATCGATGAGATGCTGGCCGTGTCAGCGAGGGTCATGCCGAAGGGAGCACTCAAGGGGCTGGCCGATCAGCAGATTCGCGATCTGTTTGCCTATTTGCGATCGTCTCAACCAGTGAACTACTAATCTCCAGGCACCAGCCCCCCGGGGCTCGTCATGACCGGAGGACGCCGACCGAGACTCTGGGGTTTCAGTCGTTTCACTCCGGGCAGGCTCGTCTCCTCTTTCCACCCGCGGATGACTCACAAGGCCCTGCCAGCGTGACCAGCCGCATGTTTCAACCGTTACTGAATTCAGGACAGGCTCAATGAATGATCCAACCGGTGACCCTCCAGAGGAGGGCCCTCAACAAGTTCGTTCCAGCCATATTGGCGCATTGGTGCCAGCTCATGTATCCCGCGGGATCTTCAGCACAGGCGTGGCCGTTCTGCAGGGGAATCACGAGTTCATCGTTGACTTCCTGTTGCAAATGCAGCAGCCGCAACAGGTGGCAGCGCGAGTCATCCTTCCACCCGTGGTTGTTGGCCAGTTTCTTCAGGCACTGACCGAAAACATCTCCAAATACGAAAGCCGCTTCGGAGAAATTGTTTTGCCGATGGCTCAGGGGGAATCGGCTCCGGCCACATTCGAGCAGCCTGGGATCACGAATTCGCCCCCAGCCGCCGCTGAGTCGCCGGCTGGATCAGGGATCACGGTGCCCGATGGTCCCCGGCATTCGGCCGAAGATCTGTACGATCAGCTGCGTCTGCCGGAAGACGTCATGTCCGGGCAGTACGCCAACGCGGTCATGATCGGTCACACGGCCAGTGAGTTCTCCTTCGATTTCATTGCCACATTCTATCCGCGCTCAGTGGTCGTCCAGCGAGTATTCCTCGCAGCACCGAATGTGCCGCGTCTGAGGGATTCACTGGCTCAGTCGTTCGAACAATTCCGCCGCCGTACCGGCGATCCACCTCAACCCGGCGCCGGACCCGGTCAGCCGGAAAACAATTAGCCAGACTGCTCACACTGCGACAAACGGAGTCTGGTCAGGACAACCACAACCTGTTCCTTCGCGCCACCGGGGAAAAACTGCCCGACATCCGGATGAGCGGCCACTCCCACAATCCCCTTCTCTCCCCGGGGAGAAGGGAAGACGTCGTTCGACCGGGCTTCGGCCACCTGGTCCCCACCG
>JBDOMX010000882.1:0-12220 GCA_039831615.1 Planctomycetaceae bacterium | reverse complement strand
TTGACGATATTGCATGCAGATATCTTCTTGTAAAGCTTGGGAGTGAAGAAAACCCAGTGATTAGAGGCTACAGACCTTTGCTTTCAGTTATTGAAACCACCCGCAATGAACGATGCACCGTCACCTGCAGAACGACCTCAAACCTGTTTTGCATCGACTCTGGCCACTGATAGAATGCGGCCGACTGGAATCTAAAACCCCTGTCGAAGGGTGCGTCTCGATCGTCAGCCCTGGACGGTGAGATTCATGGGACACTCCTGCAAGTCATTCCGCAATGGCCTGCTCTCATCGGCTCCTGGAAACTGCAGGGAGAATGCTGAAGCCAAACTTTGACTCAAAGCCTGGTTTTTTCGCCGCCGAAGGAATTGGCGTGAACACTTCTGAAAGCTCACCATGCACCGACACCTGCTGACGTTCCTGGTCTGTCTGGCCGCGTTGCCCGTCAACGCTCTGGAGCCAATCCCGGACAGGCTGGTGGTTCTGACCTTTGACGACTCCGTGAAATCGCACTTCACGGTCGTGCGGGAGACACTGCAAAAGTACGGATTTGGTGCAACCTTCTTCATCACAGAGGGATTCGACTTCAAGACCAACAAGACGGATTACATGACATGGGAGGAAATCACGCAGCTGCATCATGACGGGTTCGAGATCGGAAATCACACTCGTGATCACATGTCGCTGGATGAAAAGAAGCCGGAAAAGCTCGAGCAGCTGGTCACACAGATTGAAGCAATCAATGCCCGCTGCCTCGAACACGGAATTCCGCGCACCACGACATTCGCTTATCCTGGCAACGGCATCGACATGGCGGCATTCCCGATTCTCAGGCAACTGGGCATCAGATTTGCGCGTCGAGGCGGAGCACCCGAGTTTCCCTACGAACGCGGACGGGGATTTGCTTACGAACCGGGACTCGACCATCCCCTGCTGATTCCTTCGGCCGGTGACGGACGTCCGGACTGGACACTGGACGACTTCAAACGCGCCATTGAGCAGGCCAGGTTCGGACGCATCGCGGTCCTGCAGTTTCACGGGGCGCCCGATACCGCGCACTCCTGGGTGAATACTCCTGAAGACAGATTTCGATTGTATATGAACTATCTCGCGGAGCACGATTTCACAGTGATCGCCCTGCGAGACCTCGCTCGATACGTCGATTCGGAAGTCATGCCGCGCGACCCCGGTTTTGTGATTGAAGATCGTCAACGCATGATCGAATCCGGAGCGTCACCGGACAACTTCCGCCGGCCCGTCGGTGAGCACGAGCTGCAAGCCTGGCTGGAGAACATGGTTTGGTATCATCGGTATACGAATGCCGAGGTTCGAGCGGCAACCGGGATGTCGGACGCTGAAGTCGATGAAGCTTTGGCGCGATTCAATATTCGTGATGAGACACGGCCAAAACGCGGGGCTGACGATCCGCTGCTGATCATGCCGTATCCCGGCGGGCGCCATCCTCGCACGGGTTTTCTGGACGGAGCCGTTCGCCCGCAGCGCGACACCAAGATGAGTGTCTTTGCTCCCTGGAACCCCCGAGACTATTTCGTGCTCGACATTCCCGAAGCGATCCGACGCAACGACGAAAGTGAACACGGCCTGCTGTATCTCGCACACACCCACGTCGACACCATGTGGACGAAACAGCAGATCCCTCTGCAGCCCGTGGAATGGATTCGCGACGCGGATGGTTCTCTGGTCATGGAACGCAGACTGCCGAACAAGGTTGTTTTTGGGACCCGAGTCGTTTCGACGCGTGACGCACTCCACATGGAAATGTGGCTCAACAACGGGTCAACCGAAGAACTCAGCAACCTGCGCGTCCAGAACTGTATCATGCTGAAAGGCGCGGCAGAGTTTGCGCAGGGGGACACAGAAACGATCGTGAGATCGGAACCCTATATTGCCCGACGTTCGTCGGAGAGCAATCGCTGGATCATTACGGCGTGGACGCCGTGCCACCATACATGGTTCAATCCTCCGTGTCCCTGCATGCACAGCGACGGAAGATTCCCGGATTGCGCCCCGGGGGAATCGCGGCGGCTGCGAGGCTGGTTGTCATTCTATGAAGGCGATGCCATCGAGGATGAGCTTGCACGCATCGAGGCAACCGGCTGGCACAACACGGCCGAATGACGACCTCGCTCTTTGGCAGCGGACAGGATCGTCCGTCTGGACTATTCCGCAGACGATTCCAGCATGGCCGTGAATCGTCGCTGCATTTCTTCCCGTGACACTTCTTCAATTTGTGAACCGAGCAGCCACTCATGGCTAAAGGGATCTCGCACCTTTGAGGCTCGTTCGCCGTAAAACTGGTCCTGGGGTTCCATGAGCAGTTCCGCTCCGGCATCCACCGCCCTCTGCGTCATGGCATCGACATCGTCAACGTGCAAATGAACGGACGACCCGGTTCCGCTGGATGCGTTGGGGCTGAGAATACCGTGTTCCGGATATTCGTCGGACAGCATGAGGGTGAAACTTCCGAACCGCAGCTCCGCGTGTCCGATGCGGCCGCCCGGTTCACTGAGCCTGAACTGTTCATTAGCTCCGAACGCCTGTTGGTAGAACCGGATGGCTTTGGCGGCATCCCGCACACGCAAATAGGGAAACACTTCCAGAATCCTGTTTTCGGACATGCGATCTCCTTTGTTGTTTCTCGTGATGCAGCAAGCAGGATCATCCGGCAGTGTGAGTGCCCGACCGTGACCATGCCGGGAACCTACCAGAATTTCCAGAACATCCACCAGGGTTTCTTTTTCGTCACCCGCTGAATCTGTTCCCGCTCCGTGCCCGACTGATCACCCGCGAAATCTTCATCGACGGTCGGCACGCGCGGCTGCCATCTTTGTCGGCCGGGATCGTGGCGTTCGCCGCGACCGTAACGATCGTGCAGCATTCGCACCTGTGCCTGCAGCACTGCTCCTTTCTCCTGATCGACCATCGCCACAAAGTTGGCAAAGCCCTCGATGGAGAGCATGACGTTCCCGGATTTCCCCCATTGTTTTCCCGCAGGACCGTCTCGTTCAATCTGAAACAAGACGGCCCGAAAACCGCGGAGAAGATCGCGGCGGATACTGATCCCGTCGTTGACCACCAGTCCGGTGACTTCCTGACGACGTGATTTGTGAAGAACTCGAGTCTTGTTCGGGTGCAGCCGAAATCCCTCATCTTTCACAGCATACCGGATTCGGCGTAACGCTCGCCCCACCATCCCGACGGCTTCCCCCGAGCCGGAGAAGGTAATGTCGTCCGCGTATCGGGTGTACCGAAAACCAAGTTGCAGCGCGATTCTATCCAGACGCGCGTCCAGTCCACGGCAAATGATATTGGTGATTCCGGGACTGCTCGGAGCTCCCTGTGGCAAGCGCCTTGGGGTCCTGGCGACGTAGAACGTTCGCCCGTCAAGTTCCACTTCGACTTGGTCCGGTTCCGAACAGAGCAGAGCCAGAACCGTCGCCAGCTGACCGGAGTAGCCGAGGTGTCTGAAGACTCCACGGACGCGAGGAAACGTCACGGTCGGAAAGAAATCCTGAACATCGACATTGATGACGACATCCGAATTCACATGTGGCTCCGCATTGGTGACGATCGATCGCCCTCGACGGAATCCGTGTGCGGCGCGATGGAGTTCAATCGGCTCAATGATGTTCTGCAGAATCCATTGCTGTGCACGCTTCAGACGTGGCATGGGCGCAGAGATGATGCGAATTCCGCCCGTCTTTTTCCGGATCCCAAAACGCTGGTAATGTGAGTCGGTTGCCGCCTTTCGATGAAACGACAGCCAGCGAAGTTCGCCGACTGAAATCTCCATCGCATCAGCGAGATCTGAGACAGTGCTGAGTTCAGGGACTCGATTCGCACTCAGGCGGGCCGCATCAGGCTCCTGTTGATTGAGGGCCGCAGAAACTCCACCGCCCAGGAAGAGGATTTCCGACTTCTTGCGTTCACGCCATTGAGCAGCACGGTCGGCCCGCACCTGCAGGCGGCGTTCTTTGTTTTCCTTCCGGTTGTTGCGCGATTCTTCCATCCGCTGTTTGCGTGCGGCTTTCCTGATCGCTTCAGTGTTGCCAAGCCGTGAATTCTCCGCGGTGAGCGCGCGGAGCTGCCGCTGAAGTTCGCCCTGCCGACGAATGTCGTCAGCCGGATCTTTCGGCATGCCGGAGTCCCGAGGCCAGAAGCCCAGACGAATCATTTCATCCAGAATGACTTCGTCTCGGGACGACTGTCGAATGCGGTCGTAGATTTCCTGCCGAGTTGTCATCAGAGCGACCAAATACCACGCGGAGCGGACAGCGAGTTTTCCCTTCGAAAGGCTCTCAGGACTGGGCCGCTCAACTCAAGCCGAGCAACCACCTGACGTGGATTCGATTCACGGAATCGACACCGGAATCGACGTCAGGTGGTAACGCTCGGCACAGTCACGAGTGGACCAGTGACGCGGTTCAAAGCAGGTTGCATGGACGGCGATCCGCCGCCCGGGTTGCAAGGCTCACTCACCGAATCACTCCGCGTGGTGTCTCCTTATTTTGATAGAATTGTATTCGATTTCCAGTCAACGGCGACTGTTGTGCGATCACTCACGGCGGACGTTCCGTGAACAGTGTTGCCAGCCGAGACGGTCGGTTTTCTCTTGTGAATTGCATCCGCAGCCCCAGGATGTGTTCACACGGACCCCTCCTCAATCGATTCTGCTGATGCCAGTTACAGGAACACTCACCGGCAATCAAACGCTCGTCGGAGTCGATCGTGAGCGATGCCGTCTGGTGCTGTTCGCCGTCCCCGACCGTTCCTTCCAGGACTTGGATGTCTTCGGTTGTCGAACACATGTTTGTGATGCGAATGGCGTTTCGCTCGAGCAATCCCGCGGCGTTTTGTTCACGCTCATTTGAAAAACGCAGCTGCTCGATCGGCAGCGGTTCGCGTGTGAGTTCCCGGACGCGATAGACCTTCCGATGAGCATCCCAAATCGCACGGCCAGCCTGAGTCCACGCCGCGAGCGCTCCCAGGACCACTGAGCGATCAAGTCCCAGCCGCGAAGAAAGTGAGTCGGGCGACTCGTACCAGTTCTCAGACAGTGCAGCGAACACGCGCTGCTTCGTCACACTGTCAACTTCGGCACGCGGAGCTAACAGGTCAAAGTTACCGGCCACGGACCAGTCGTTGGCCGTCCATCCTGAAAGTCCCAGAGTGAACGTCATGTCTCCCAGGTCAGCCGTATAGAACGACGGCATTCCGCTCCCCAGCAGTTGCACCGAAAAGCTGCGAGCGATCGGGATGAGACGTTCCAGAACATGAATTCTGCGTCGACCCCAGATCCGGATCTCTTCTTTCTCAGCGCCTTCATAGATCGAGCGTGGACAGGTCAGTTCAATCCCCCAGGGATCAAAGATGATCCGCACCGGACGATCCGGCGTGAGCTGAAAACGCATTGATCGCGGACCTTTGATTTCGCGGTGCCGCCTCAGAATCAAACAAATGTTGTACACGTCCATGGGATGCAGCCGGAATGTCGCTGCCGGCAAAGACATTGCTGAACTCACCTGCAGAAACCCGCGCACCCAGCTGTCGGGCAGCTCAATCTTCACTTCCCTGTATGCTTCGTCACCGGTTGTCTGCACTTCAAAGCCGCCGGGATCAACTTCGAATCGCGTCGTTTTGTAGCTGCGAATCTTCTGGAATTCATCATACAGCAGCGATGAGTAGTCGATGTTCGTCGTCCCGCAGCCGAATTCATCAACATCAGTGAATACCTCGAACCCAACTCCCAGTCGAGCATAACTGGATTCGTCTCGACTGAAGCACTCGAAGAACAACTCATCCGGATGCACAGTGATGACCGGGTCGAGCACCAACCAGGCGTTGTGGTCTCGCACAAAAAGGTACCGAAAGTACTTCTCCCGCGCCTGATTGAATCCCTGCATCCGTCTGGCTCGGCGGTCGCGCACCGCATTCAACTCGGTCCGCACCTTTTCCAGTTGAGCGGCGAGCCCCGTTTGCCGAGCGGCGACCGCTGACCAGTCGACTTCGTCCTGCTGTTCCAGCCACTGCCGGTACCCTGTACGGTCCTTCGGCTTCCATTTGAGATCCGAAATCACCACGTCGTGCAGCGCACTCATCGCTTCACGAAACTCAATTCTTTGACGGAGCTCGCCGCGGAAAAATGTGGGATCTCTGCGCATATCCGGAGCAAACGACACATCGGTTCGCGTGGCACGATGATCGACCAGACTGTCCTTCTGATATAAATAGTTAAACTCCACCGCGGACCTCCACCGTTTTTACCACCAGCGGTGTGTCGATCGCCGGCCAGGTTCGCTGAATCTCCAGCAGGAGCTGAACGGCTGCAGCCCGGTCGGCGATCGCGGCTGTGGCTGAAATGCGGGAGAGGATATCAGCGGCCACGCCGGCTGCCTGTTCGTCCTTCATGGCCTCCCGCTCCAGCAGCTGCAGAGTCCGACTCTTTGCAACACGGCCCCGATTCACTCGCGACAGCACGCTGATAAAGTAAGGAGCAAGCTGCTGCAGTTGCTCCGGATTGTCGGACGCATGTTGCTCCAGAAAACCGGACGCAAACAACTGCATGGCCTCGGCAGGATGCTCACTCAGTTTGACCACGTATTCCTCGCCGTGCCCGTCGTTGAACAGTCGTGTCACGAGGGATCGGCCGAACTGCTGCACGTCGGCACGAACGCTGTCGCATATGCTGATCAGGACATCGGGTGAGAATGCACCATCCTGTAAGAGATACTCCTGCAGAAACGCGAAGGCAAACTGCCGCGTGTCCTCCCACCGTGAATCCGTCATCCGCACGGTGGACTCAGGTTCGACCTGCAGGCGGACAACATTGTCGTGGCACATCTTCCATGCGGATTCACGTACTGAGAGAATTTCGTGTCCTGTCAGTTGCACGATTTTGTCCACACTCAGGTGTGCGGAATTCACATTGGTCGAAAGCAGGACTCCACCGACTTCCTGCGCTGGCGCCGATCGTGACTGCAACAGACTCCACACGATGTCCGGTTCAATATGCGTTAGGCAGTCACGGAGATCCTCGCGCAGAATCAATGCTGTGTGAGTCGGCACACCGTCAGCAGCACCGGGAGTCAGCAGAGCTTCGATCAGAAGCCTGGCAATCCGCTCACCGAATTCCCGGTCGGCAGTGGACAATCGAAGGACCGTGGGGCGAATCGCGCTGCGGATGTCCGGCCTCTGGTGTCGGGTGAGTCCAAGCAACAGTTCCATGCTGTTGAGCAAAACGCCATCAGGCAGCTGCCTTATAATCTGCACTCCGATTCCGCGCACGGCTTCGTGATCAGATTCGAGAAGCGCGTGCAGCACGTCGTCCGGCGGATGCCGAAAAAACGTCTCGTGTCCCAGGACCAAATCGCCGGCGAATCGCTGCACTTCGGGAAGGACATGGCTGAGCAGGTCGCGAATGATTTCCTCTCCGACCTGCCGCAGGTGATGCCCGAAGACGAGCAGCAGGGTTTCCACAATATCAGCCGCGACCGGACCTGATTCCGTGTTCAAACCATGCAGCACGGACATCAGGCGACCGACGATCGCCTGCGCCGTCTGCTCGGGCAACGATACATTCCGCAGCCGATCCCGTGCGAACGCACGTGTTTCCGGCTGAGGTCCGGTCACCAGGGCGACAGCGAAGTCACCATCGAGAAGGAATCCAGCCCGGTCCGCGTCAATCCAGCCGAAAGCCTGCACGCGCGCTGGCTGATAAGTGCAGTTGGCCAGTGCGAGGACCAGCATTCGATCAGGTGCCGCGGCATCGTAACGTGCTGTGGCCAAATCGAAGCTGAACCGGACCGTCGTCTCGTAAGTCGACTGCAGCAGTTTGACGAGTGACTCTACGCCAAGCTGCTGACAGAAGTCGTTTGCTGCGCGCAGTACGTTGACACCAAAGACATGCACGACGGCACAGCGACTGCGAAAAAGCAGGTGCAGAACGGTCTTTGAGTGTTGATCCCACAGTTCCGGATACGCTTCCTCCCGTTCCGGTGCCCATTCATTGCCGGGTTCAAACGGAGGAACACACCGAAACACCAACTTCGATGAATCTCGCTGATAGCGCCGACTGTTGCCATAAAGAATCCGATTCAATGCGAAGTGATTCGCATACTGGTCGAAGTGAATGATCTCGACGTCACCTCGTCGGGCACGAGCATCCCATTTGTATCGCTCTTCCCGTCGAACCGGCGATGCATCGTCGTCAGAAAATGCCAACAGGACACCGGCGGCAAGATTCGCGTAGTCGTGCGACTGATTCAGTTCTGCGATACGCTGCAGTGTCCGCCACACACGCTGACGCAGATACCTGCGAGTCTGCTGACTGAATGCTTCACTGGGATCCTCACCGGTCGTTGGCAATTGCCGTTTTGGATAGTGCCAGCGTCCCTGCATGCGGAATCGTGGTGGCGTCTTTTCAAACCGCCGGGCGAGGATTCCAAACACCTCGCCGTCTCTCCTCAATTCGGCAGCCTTGAAGATGTGCCGAATCTGATCAAACCGACCGGGTTCCAGACCAATCGTCGTGAACAACTCCAGCAGCGCTGGCCGAACCTGATCGTGGTCAATCAAATACAGGACTTCAAGAATGCAGTTGGCGTCACGACCGGTTTCTTCCAGTAACCGATTGAGTTTCACCACGAAGTCCGTCGTCGGTCCACTCTCGACGAGTTCACGGATTGATTCCGGCAGCTGTTCCATGCACGTCCGGATGGCCTCCTCGTACTCATCGCCTTCGAGGACTTCCAGCAGCGCGAAGCCCGCAATTCGACGAACAAAGGTCTCTTTGTGCGATCCTTTCAGACGCCGCAGCGGATCAATACTGGTGTCCGATCCACACTGCCCGAGCGCCCAGGCGATGCAATAGTCGAGCATCGCATCGCCGGATGAGATCAGACCGATCAGGAATGGCTCGGCCTGAAAAAGCTGCAATTCACCAGAACGCCAGACCGCCCGCGACAGGGACCAGCGACTAACCTTGCTGTGACCTTCCGCGAGCCGCTGCATTACAGCTTTCTCTCGCGCCTGCAGTCTGTCCGGCGCTGATTCCGCCGGTGGCGAAGATTCCGCACTCACGGCTGTTGTACTTCCTGCGCGTCGATAGCCTTTGTTTTCCTTCGATGCGACCAAATCGTCGAAGAGCCGTCCCGCATCGGCTTCGTTGACTGAAGCAGGCGTCTTCGTCCCATCCCGCAAGATGGTGCCACGTCGTCCGTAGCGGAAATTGACGACGAACCGGTCTGTCCCCAGTTCGCACAGGTCGACCTCGTAGACCTTGTCCGAAGTTCCCTCCTGAAACTCCAGCGTAACCTGTCTGACCAGTCTCACGTAGTCGTCACCTGGGCGGCTGAGGGAATTGGGAGATCACAAACAACACCTGTGACCTGAGTTACATGTCCGCTGTGAAACGTCGCTGTCCAGCGATCACTCCGGACAACCATTGGCCGTTTGAAAAACAGTCGGCGGCCGCTCCAGAGCAATTTGCGAGTAGTCTTGGCAGGTTTTGGCTCGCGGGGCAATGGATGATGGGGTCTGGCACTACCTTCGCGGCCACGAATCATCGTCACACGCGGTATCTTCGATGGATTGACGAGAATTATCAATAGACGCCATTCGTCTGCCGTTGCCCTGTTACCGTCTCGCGCCAACGACATTCGGACCCTTGCCATCGCCAGATGATTCCTGCTACAGCGTATGACGCTGATTCGTGGCTGCGGCGGGAGTGCCAGAGCCCATCATTCATTGGTCCCCGCGAGCCAGAACCCGCCACGACTTTTCGAAAACTGCTCTAATCATCGCATTTGCGGCGACACAGTCACCTGACAGCTGGGCATTTCAGGCAATTTACCTATTCAACGCCGTCGACCAGACCTTTGCTGCGGTCCTGCGAATTCGGAGAACGGTTCTTTAGGGATTTCAGCAGAGCCAGTGTTGACCAGGCACTTGCGCTCGTTGAAATAAACTGATGTTCATCATGTGGGAAACCGGATTCGAAGTACTCCTGAAATCCTTCAGCCCGTGTTCGTACAAACCACGAACCATCGTCCCGCTGGTCGCGCAGCAACCAGGCAATTGCCCGGCGGATGGCATTCGAATTCAACGCGGTCTCGTTGATTTCCAGCAGTGCTGCCACGACGGTTCCGGTTGCATAGGCGTCCGACGCCAACTCAGCCTCCGAGAGCTGCGACCAGCCGCCGTCCTCTCTCTGCAGCGCCAGCAACCGATTCATCGCCGCTTCAAGTTTTGCGTCCGGTTGCTGGATCGTGGAAAGCAGTCGCAGCTGGAAGACATGGTCTTCTGTGTCATGCGGTTGTGCGTCGTTCAACCATTTCTCCACGGATAAACGACGTGTGGCAATCTGAGTCTGTTGATCGGTCGTGCCGAACGCGTTCAGTCCACGAATGGCGAGATAGCTGGTCATGAACGGACTCCCGGACGTTGGGGGCCGTTTGCTGCCGCGTTGCCAATGGTCCTTTTCCTTTTGTGACTGCAGCAGGTAGCTGGTCACGGCGGTCGTCACTGCGTCGGGTGCATGACCACCAGCCTCCAGTGTCCACAAAGCGTAACCGGCAGTAACCTCCTGGCCGCCCTGGCCTCGGCCCTCCTGATATTTCTGCTGTCCTCGTTCCAAATGAGCGAACGTGTGACTGACCTGTCGATCCAGATTCTCGCGGTCAACTTCGAATCCCAGCTCCAGTGCCCTGGTCAGTGCGAGTACAGGGATTGCCTGGCTATGGCAGGTAAAGCACTCCCGCTGGTCAGCCGAACCGGATGCGGCTTTTTCCAGCAGAGGGATCGCACGTTCGACTGCCATTCGAACCTGAGTTTCGTCAATGTGTGGCGCAGGTTCATTCGCCGACAGGCAGCCCATCATGGCAAACCACGCGCTCATGAGCATGAAGGCGATCCGATGACGTTTGATGGCGAATGCTTCCTGCAGGATACTGGTGCCTGCCAAAGACCGAATTAGCCAACATCTGCGTCTGGGATTAATCATGTGGCAGAATCCAGCCCGGAGGATGAGTCCACGACCGACGAGGAACCGCGGAAGCCCCGTCATGTCTATTTCGGTGTCACGCTCATTGTAGCCTCCGGCATCCTGTGGTTCTCGTTGTTCGCGATTCCTTTTCTTCGGCTGACGCTTTCGCAGAAGGCCGCTCTGGGCAGTGGGATCTTCGTCGGCGTGCAAATTTCCTGGTGGACTGGTGCAGCACTGGCAGGACCGACTGTTGTGCGAAATCTAACACGATGGTTCACACGGTCGAACAAGCGTCCACCTTAGAGCAGTTTTCGAAAAGTCGTGGCGGGTTCTGGCTCGCGGGAGCAATGAAATATTGGCTATGGAACCTCCGCCGCGGCCACAAGTCAGCGTAATACGCTGTAGAAGTAACCTTGAGATTCACCAGGCCGAAACCGAACCGCGTGCGGTGAAGACGGATGGCTGTTCGCATCGTTGCTGTCGGCCCATCACCCAGCGGGTTGCCATTTTCGGTCGTGCCAACGGAACCGGATCTGTCGTCCTTTCGCCGGTTGAATCTCCCGACCAGCACTTGAGAATCCTGGTGAATGCCGATTTTCGCAATCGACGACGCACATGGATCGGGTCCAGCCCGAACCACTCCGCCTGCGGCGGAACGACGGTGACGCCCTGCAGCCTCTGGATTCCGTCGTCGAGTTCACGAGTGGCCTCCACGATCTCTGACAACGACAGTCGGCACATGGGAAACAGGACCGTTCGGAAGAATCCATACCGCAGTCGCGAAAGCGATGCGACCGATGCAAGCGGCGGTCGTGTCATCACGATCTGACAATCCGGATTCGCGTTGCGCAGCCGTCCGGCAGCGTCGGCGGCTGCCTGCACCACTTCCGCCGCTGTCCGTCCATAGACGAGATCGTTTCCGAGATCCGTGATGAGCGCGGCGTCGGGAGACGACTGGTTGCCGTGAGCAAGCTGGGACCACAAGTCCGATTCAAGGATTCCGGGAGCGGTCCGCCATCCGAACTGGCTGGGCGTCAGATACGCGCGTCCCATCCCGTGAGCTGTCAGGATCCGCAGCGGTCTCCACCAGCGTGAAAAGATCACCTGCATCAGCGGCCGCCATCCGAGTGAAAGATTGCTGGCTCCCAGCAGCACCACCGTTGGCGTCTCTTTCAGCACTGTGGAAACCGTCACTGCAGCTTCCAAAAGCCGGGGATGAAC